>JAYWDM010000333.1:0-12912 GCA_043779885.1 Betaproteobacteria bacterium
CCGGCCAGAGTATTGAACAGTTCGCCGCCGAAATGATTGAAGCCGCCGATGCCGGACGACGCGTAGCGGAGCTGGCCCGGTTTTGTTTTGGCGAGCGTAACCAGTTCCTTCACTGAATTGACAGGGAGACTGGGATTGGCCGCAATGACATTGGGCCCCGAAGCGATCAGGGATATCGGCAGCAGCGACTTGACCGGATCGTAAGGGAGCTTGTGTATCGCCGGATTCATCGTGTAGCTCGTCGACACGATGAGGATCGTGTGACCGTCCGCCGGCGCGCGCACCGCGAGCTCCGTGCCGATGATGCCGTCTGCCCCCGCGCGGTTGTCGACGATCGTCTGCTGGCCGAGCCGATCGCTCATCTTCTGCGCGAGAAAGCGGCCGAGGATGTCGTTGCTGCCGCCGGGCGGGAACGGCACGATCATGCGGATCGGCTTGAACGGAAACTTCGCGGCGTCGCCCGCCTGCGATGCGGCGTCGCCCGCATGGACAGTGAGGCACAGAAGCGCGGCGCACGCGGCGGCTGCGCGGATCGCTGGGCGGTGGTGGTGAGCTTTCAAGGCAATTCCTCGCTGGTTGCGAGTCGTGAAATTTAATCGCCTGCCGGGCCATTGTCAAATCATTTAAATCATTTGACACCGAAAGCGCCCCGCTGCTAGTATCACCGCATGCCACTTACGCGGTTCCCCCACTCTTGCGTCGCGCTGCCTGCGGCCCTTCCATGCTGAATACCGCCAGCAGTACCCTCGACTTCAACCGTTTTCTGCAGGCGGACGACGTGGTCACGTGGCCGCAGGGTACTGGCGAGCCGCTGGGCCTTACGCGCAGGCTGGTGCAACAGCGGCACGAACTTCCGCCGGTCGAGCTGTTCATCGGCATGAGCGCGAGCAGCACGCTCGCGCCCGAGCACGCCGATCGCTTCCGCTTGCGGGGTCTCAACGGCGCCGGCACCAATCGCACGCTCAGCGGCGCGAACGTCCTCGATATTCTGCCGTGTCATGTCTCGGCGGTGCCGGCGCTTATCCGGTCGCGGGCGATCCGGGTCGATGTCGTCCTCCTGCGCGTGCGGCCGCATCCGCAGCCCGGCTACTATACGGTCGGTGTCATGGCCGATTTCGTCGCCGCGATGACGGCGGCGGCGCGCTGCGTGATCGCCGAAATCGATGAACGCCTGCCGCTGACTTCACACGACGCGCTGGTCGCGGCAAAAGATATCGATGTTTTCACCCAATGCGATGCTGACGAGATCCTGCTGCCTGATCCGGCGCCTACTGATATTGATGCGCGCGTCGCCGCGCAGGTGGCGGCATTGATACCCGATGGCGCGACCATTCAGCTCGGCATCGGCGGTCTGCCGGTCGCGGTGTGCCGCGCGCTCGAAGGCCACCGCGAACTCGGCGTGCACAGCGGCGTGATTTCCGACGTGATCGTCGATCTCGTCGAACAAGGCGTGGTTACGAACGCCCGCAAAGGCGTTGATGCCGGAAACATCGTCACCGGCGGACTCTTCGGCAGCCGCCGGCTGATGGACTTTGCCGACGGGAACGACGCGCTGCACATGCGCTCCGCCGACTACACGCACAACCAGCAAGTCATGTCCGGCGTGCACAACCTGTATGCGATCAACTCCGGCATCGAAGTCGATCTCACCGGCCAGGTCAACTCCGAAGTCGCCGTAAACCGCTACCTGGGCGCAGTCGGCGGCCAGGTTGATTTCGTGCGCGGCGCGCAAGCCTCGCGCGGCGGTCGCGCCATCATTGCGCTGCCATCGACGACGCCGGACGGCAGGCATTCCCGCATTGTCGCGTCGCTCGACGGACGCCCCGTCACGACCTGCCGCGCCGACGTCGACCTCGTCGTCACCGAATATGGAGTAGCCGATTTGCGCGGCCGCTCCTTCAGCGAACGCGCGCTGCGGCTCGCCGCGATCGCGCATCCCGACTTCCGATCCGACCTCAACGGCAACAACCGATCGAAGGCAATGACATGCAATCAGACGTGAACCCGGCCGGCACTGTGCCTGCCGATTCAGGTATCGAAGTCACGCGCAGCGGCGACGGCATCGTGCAGATCCGCCTGAACCGCCCGGAGCGCCTGAACGCGCTCGGCATGGACATGGTCGTCGCCCTGGCGCAGGCTATCGCGGACGCGATTGCTGCCGAAGCCCGTGTCTTGCTCATCCGCGGCACGGGCCGCGCTTTCTGTGCCGGCGCCGATCTCAAGGAGCGCAGGACCATGGACGAGGCCGCGCGCCTGACGCACAACCGCGCCATCAATTTGGCCGTCGACGCGTTGGCCGCAGCGCCGATGCCGACGATCGCGGTCCTCAATGGCCTTGCATTGGGCGGTGGCTGCGAGATCGCGCTTGCGTGTGATTTCAGGATCGCGGCGGACGACACCCAGATCGGTCTCACGGAGGCCCGGATCGGCGCCATTCCGGGCGCGGGCGGCACGCAACGCCTGCCGCGCCTCATCGGTGCCGCGCGCGCGCTCGAACTGATGCTGCTCGGTGAGCCGGTCGGCACCCAACGCGCAGAGGAGATCGGCCTCGTGAACGCCGCGGTTGCCGCAGACAAGCTCGATGCGCACGCGCAGCGGATCGCGACCGTGCTGGCTTCCCGCTCGCCGGCCGGCGCGCAGTCGATGAAGCGACTGGTCTACCGTGGCATCGAATGCCCGCTCGCGGAAGGCCTGGCGCAGGAGCGGGCCGCGCTGCAGCAGGTATTCGCGTCCGCGGATTACGCCGAAGGCCTTGCCGCGTTCGCCGAAAAACGTCCGCCCCGGTTCGGGCGTGGAGCCCCTTCATCATGATCGACAAGAACGTTGCGGTGCATCGAAGCAAGGCCGAGCAGGTCGCCCAGCGGTTGCTCGAGCGCATCGTCGCTGCGCGGTTGAAGCCCGGCAGCAGCTTTGCGACCGAAGCGGAGCTTCTGACGCAGTTCAATGTGAGCCGCCCCACGCTGCGCGAGAGCCTGAGAATACTCGAATCACAGGGCGTGCTCGAATTGAGGCCGGGACCGGGCGGCGGCATCATCGTGCGCCAGCCGAGCGTCGACCTGCTCGCGTACGGCCTGTCGGTATTTCTGCGCCTGCACGAAGTGCCGTTCGGCACCGTGCTCAAAGCGCGCGAAGTGATCGAACCCGCGCTCGCATACGAAGTCGCCCTCAATGGGACGGAAGAGGATTTCGCCGAGATGGAACGCTCGATCACGCGGATGAAAGCCCTGCCCGCGGATCGCGATCAGGAGGCCTTCCTCGAGGAGAACCGGATTTTCCACAGCGTGATCGCCCGCGCCAGCGGCAATAAAGTGCTGGAAGTCTTCTGGTCGACGATCAGCATCCTGGCGAGCGGCGAGGATCACGGCCTGCGCTATTCGATCGGCAATCAGGCGCACGTGGTGCAGGCGCACGAGCGCATCCTCGCCGCGTGCCGCAAGCGCGACGGCGCGGCGGCCGCAGCCGCGATGGAAACCCACGTAACCGCGCTCGAGAATCTCGTGCGCACGCGCTACCAGCATCTGCTCGCGCATCCGACCAGTGTCGTCGCGAGGCCGGGGCGCTCGCTGGTCTGAAGGCCGCGCAATATCGTTTCGTCTACTCATTTCGATTGCAGACAATTTTCAGGAGTTCACCATGGATTTCCGCCTGACCGAAGAACAGCGCAGCATCGTGCGCACCGTGCGCGAACTCACGCAGGAAAAGTTCAAGCCCAACGCGCTGAAGTACATGGACGGCACTTTTCCGTGGGACAACATGCGCGACCTCGCCAAGATCGGCGTGCTCGGCATGGCGGTGCCGGAAGAATATGGCGGTCTCGGCCTGCCGGTTCTGGATACCGCGCTGGTGCTCGAGGAAATCGCCAAAGGCTGCTACGTGACCGCCATGGCGGCGCTCGGCGAGGTCGGCGTGCAATGCAAAATCATCGACAACTTCGCGCCTGACAGCATCAAGCGGCGGCTGTTTCCCGGCGTGTGCACGGGCGACATCATGTTTGCGGTGTGCATGACCGAGCCACATGCCGGAACGGACGTTGCGAATTACCGGACCAATACAGATATCGTTGGCGACAAACTCGTCCTGAACGGCGTCAAGACGCTGATCAGCCGCGTCGACGAAGCGCAGGCCTTCGTCGTGTTCAGCCGCGTCAACAAGAAACCCGGCCGCGAAGGCATCGGCTGTGTGCTGATCGAAAGAGGCACGCCGGGCTTCGAGTGCACCGCGCGCTATCACACGATGGGCGGCGAAAATCTCGCGGAAATACGCTTCGAGAACTGCGAGCTTCCGCTGGAGAACCTCATCATCAGGGAGGACGGCTTTCGCAAGCTGCTGAATGCCTTCAACACGCAGCGCTGCCTGAACCCCAGCATCTCGCTGGGCCTGGCCGAAGGCGCGTTCGAGGAAGCCGTGAAATACGCGCGCGAGCGCACCGCCTTCGGCCGTTCGATCGGTGAATTCCAGGGCATGCGCTTCAAGCTCGCCGACATGTACCGCGACATCGAGGTCGGCCGCTCGATCCTGTATCGCGCGTGCGCGACGGCGAACCCTTTCCCGGATCCCTACCAGGCCGCCAACGCCAAAATCTACTGCAACGAAATGTCGATACGCGTTACGAGCGAGGCGATCCAGGTGCACGGCGGCTACGGCTTCACCGATGAATTCCCGGTCTCGCGCTATTACCGCGGAGCGCGCTATGGGTCGCTCGGCGGCGGCACCAGTGAAACGCTGAAGGAACTCGTCGGCAAGAAGGTCATGAAGGACTTTCCGCCGGACGGATTTCTCGGCATGGGAACATTTTAGAAATTCAGGCTCTCATCCGGCGCGCGCCGGATGAGGCTCATTGCGGGGGCAATATGCGTTCTTTACTGTTCGTTCCCGGCGACGACGAGCGCAAGATCGCGAAAGGTCTTGCCTCGGCTGCCGATGCCTTGATCCTCGATCTCGAGGACTCGGTCGCGCCGCAGCGCAAAAGTGTTGCGCGCGGGCTCTGCGCACGCACGATCGCGTCCGCCGATGCCCGCCACACGCTGTTCGTGCGCATCAATGCGCTCGACACCGCCGACGCACTGCTCGATCTCGCAGCGGTCGTGGGCGCACGCCCTTACGGCATAGTCCTGCCGAAATGCCGCGGCGGCGACGACGTGAGACTCGTCGGGCACTACCTCACCGCGCTCGAGGCAAGAGAAGGCGTCCCTGCCGGCGCAATCCGCGTGCTGCCGATCGTCACGGAGAGCGGCGCGTCAATGTTCGGCCTGGGCAGCTATGCCAACCCGCCGCTACCGCGCTTGTGCGGTATGTTGTGGGGCGGCGAGGATCTCGCCGCGGACCTCGGCGCGATCGCCAACCGCGACGCAGCAGGTCGCTATACCGCACCGTACCAACTCGCGCGCTCGCTGTGCCTGTTTGCGGCAACGGCGGCTGCGGTGATCGGCGTGGATGCGGTCTATACGGATTTCCGCGACCTCACGGGGTTGCAGGAAGAAGCCCGCGACGGTTTGCGCAGCGGTTTTGCGGCGAAAGCAGCGATCCATCCAGACCAGATCGAAGCGATCAACGCCGCGTTCACGCCGTCGGCCGCCGATGTCGAATGGGCCAACAAGGTTATTGCGACATTCGATGCGTCGCCGGGCGCCGGCGTCGCCTCGGTGGATGGCAGGATGCTCGACCGTCCGCACTTGCGCAGCGCACAGCGCGTGCTCGAGCGAGCGCGTGGCGCCGCTGCGCTCGACTGAACCTACTATCCACGAATCCGGAGGAGCAATGTCCGCAGCGCCATCCGCATTGAGCGAAGCAAAGCCGCAGCAGCCACTCTCGGGTATCACGGTCCTCGATCTCTCGCACGTCTACAACGGGCCGTACGCCGCATTCCTGATGGCGTTGGCAGGTGCGACCGTGATCAAAATCGAGCCCCTCCATGGCGAGCATTTGCGCAGCCGCGGCGACCTCGGCGGGGCCGACCTCCCGTTCGCGATGCTCAACTCCAACAAGCAACCGGTCACGCTCAATCTCAAGAACGAAAAAGGCCGCGAGCTTTTTCGGGAACTCGTGGCACGCGCCGACATCCTGGTGGAGAACTTCGCGCCCGGTGTCATGGACCGGCTCGGTGTCGGCGCCGCGGAACTGCACAAGATCAACCCGCGGCTGATCTACGGCTCGAGCTCGGGTTACGGCAAGGACGGTCCGTATCGCGACTATCCTGCGATGGATCTCGTGATGCAGGCGATGTCCGGCATTATCAATTCGACCGGTTATCCGGATCAGCCGCCGGTCAAGTCGGGCGCGGCCGTATGCGACTTCAGCGCCGGCATTCACCTCTATGGCGCGATCATGACGGCGCTGTACGAGCGCGAACGCACCGGCAAGGGCCGCGTCGTGGAAGTTGCGATGCAGGACGCGATCTACGCTTCGCTGGCGTCGAATTACGGCATGGTGCACGCGCGCGGCGCAGCCGCCCCGGACCGCACGGGCAACCGCCATGGCGGCCTCGGCATCGCGCCCTATAACGTCTATGCGACGAGCGACGGTTACGTGGTGCTCAATTGCCCGGGCGACCATCATTTCCGCGCGGTCATGGATGTCATGGGCCGCTCTGACCTGAAAGAGGATGCGCGCTTTCACAGCCGCTCGTCGCGCGTTGTCAATTTCGCCGCCGTCGACGCGCTGATCGAGAGCTGGACGAAGACGCTTACCAAGGACGACGTGGCGCAACGCATGCTCGCCGCTGCAGTACCGTGCGCGCCGGTGCGCAATCTCGTCGAGGTGATGAACGACGAGAACATGCACGCGCGCGGCAGCCTGCAATGGATCGACCATCCCAGACTTGGCCGCGTCGCCCTCCCGCATTCGCCGCTTGTCTTCGAGGGAACGGAGCGCCGGCCGCTGGAGCCCAGCCTGCCGCTCGGCGCCAGCAACGACGCCGTGTTCGGCGCATGGCTCGGCCATTCGGAGCAGGAACTGGCGGCTTACAAGGCGGCAGGCGTCATCGGCTATTCAGAGGAGGAATTGGCGGCCAGGGCCGAAGTCATTTGAAGGCGCGTCCGGCCAAAACGTCGGCTTCGGCCGACGTCGCTGGCGCAGAATTGCGCGTAAATTGAACCTCCATGCGGAGTGCAAATACAGGACCACCATGACTGAACTCGCATCAGCCAGACTGACGGTCGCGAACGACTTCGGCGCCGTATTCAGCGACATGTACGAGCGCGGCTACACCGATGGCTTGCCGGTGATTCCGCCGACAGCGCCGGCAGTGCGCGCCATGCTCGACGCTGCCAACATGCGGCCCGACGAGTTGATCGCCGTGATGCCGCCGGAAGGCGGCCCGGCGACCGCGGAAAAAGTTGCGATCAATGCGGTAATGGCAGGCTGCCTGCCCGCGTATTTCACGACCGTGGTCGCCGCGCTGCGCGCGATCAGCGATCCCAGGTTCAACCTGCTCGGCGTGCAGACCACGACCAATCCGGTGAGTCCCGTTCTCATCATCAACGGACCGATTCGCGAGGCGCTCCGCGTGAACAGCGGCCGCGGCTGCCTCGGCACCGGCTGGCGCGCGAACGCGACCATCGGTCGTGCGCTGAGACTTTGCATGCTCAACATCGGCGGCTGTCCGCCCGGCGACGTCGACAAGGCGATTCACGGCATGCCCGGCAAGTTTACGTTCTGCTTTGGCGAGGCCGAGGAGGACAGTCCTTGGGAACCGTTGCATGTCGAGAACGGCTTTGCTCGTGAGCAGAGCACGGTCACCGCGGTCGCGGGACAGGGGACGCAGAACATATACGCCGCGTTTCTCGACCCGGTTGATATCGTGACGATGGTCGCCGACGGCATGGCCGTCTACGGCAACAACGGCTATCTGCGCGCTCTCGGCAATCCGCTCGTGATTTTCAGCCCCGGGCACGCGAAGCTTTTTGCCGACGCCGGCTGGAGCAAAGAGCGCGTGAAGGCGGAGCTTTTCGAGCGCACGAAGATACCGCGCCGCCGGATTCCGCGTGCGGCGCAGCTCTCGAAGCCGGTCTATACCGACTACGCCGACGACGAGATGTGTCTGCTGTGCCCGGACGCCGCTTCGATTCTCATCGTCGTTGCCGGCGGACCGGAAGCGTATCACGTGACGTACGTGCCCAACTTCGGCACGACCCTGTACAGTACGGTGGCGATCAAATAGGAGGCAGTCATGCAAACGCAAAACGCCGGCACGCTCGAATATCTCGACCCTGTCAGTCCGAATCTCGACAAGAAACTGTTCGTGCCGGCCGTCGGTGAGTTGAAAGGAAAGACCATCGGCTTTCTCACCAACGGCTGGGCGAGCTACAACGCAATGGGCGCGCGCATCGAGCAGGTGTTGCGCGAGCGCTTCGGCATACGTGAAATGCGCATCTACGCGATCCCGACTTCGTGCGCGCCGGCGGAAGGGCTGCTCGCACGCGTTGCCGACGAGTGCGATGCGGCGGTTGTCGGCATGGCCAATTGAGGGTCGTGCACGTCGTGGAGTGTCCACGACACCGCGCAACTCGTCAGACAAGGCATGCCTGCGGTGGTGGTTGCCACCGAACAGTTCGAAAAGCTCGCGAAAGTGATCATGCGCTCGCAGAACGTGCCTGAATCGATCACGATCATGGTTAAAGGCAATCCCGAGTACATCGCGCCGGAAGAACTCAGCAAGGTGTGCGATCAGGTCGTCGAAGAAGTGCTGGTGCGGCTCACGCGCGTCCATGCGAGCTGACGAGCCCCCGGGCGGCGCGAGATTGGGAGCATCGATGCCGCGGGTCAGGCGGTTATTCGTTGCGGCGTTACTCGCGGCAGCCCTGCCCGGCCACGTGCTCGCGCAAGCGTATCCGGCGCGCGCCGTGAGGTTGCTCGTGCCGTTCACGCCCGGCGGCGGAACCGACATCCTCGCCCGCATAGTCGGCGCGAAAATGGCCGAGAGCATGGGACAACAAGTCGTGGTCGACAATCGTCCCGGCGCCAACACGCTGATTGCGACCGAGATGGCGGTGCGCGCCGCGCCCGACGGCTACACACTGATCCTGCAGACGAACAATCTCGCTTCCAACCCGACGCTCTATCGCGGCAAATTGGCCTTCGACACGTTAAAGGACCTCGCCGCGGTTTCGCTCGTCGCCGGCAATCCTCACGTGCTGGTCGTGAATCCGGCCGTGCCGGCGAAGACGCTGCGCGATTACGTCGCACTGGCGAAGGAAAAACCGGGCACGCTCACGTTTGCGTCCGCCGGCAGCGGCACCGTCAACCATCTCTCGGGCGAACTTCTGAAGATGCTGGCGGGCATCGACCTCGTGCACGTGCCGTACAAAGGCAGCGGCTCGGTGATGCCCGATTTGCTGGGCGGTCACGTCACTTCGCTGTTTGCCGCCATGCCAACGGTGACCGGGCACATCCGTGCCGGCCGCCTGCGGGCGCTCGCCGTAACGACGGCGCAACGCTTTCGCGGCCTGCCCGACGTGCCGACGATTGCCGAAGCGGGCTACCCGGGCTACGACTTCAGCTCCTGGTTCGGTGTGCTCGCGCCGGCTGCAACGCCGCGGCCGGTCATCGCGCGGCTGCACGCGGAAATCGTCAAGGCGCTGAAGGATCCGGGCGTTCGGCAGCGGCTCGAGGACTACGAGATCTTCGGTTCCACGCCCGAAGAATTCGCCGCGTTCATCAGGGCGGAGATCGACAAAACCGCGCAAGTCATCCGCGCGTCGGGTGCGACGATCGACTGACACGCACTCCCGCACCGCGCCACCTTCAACGAACGCAATGGAGCCTTGCATGACGCGCAGCCTCTTTGTCGCACTTACAGCGCTCACCGCGATCGCGGCAGTACCGCCGGTCGCGACGGCGCAGACTTATCCCAACAAGCCGGTCCGAATCATCGTTCCGTTCTCGCCCGCCACGGCAGCCGATATTGTCACGCGCCAACTCGGGGTCAAGCTCGCGGAGGCATGGGGCCAGGGCATAGTCGTCGAAAACCAGGGCGGCGCGGGCGGCGTGATCGGCGCCGCGAACGTGGCCAGAGCGGCGCCGGACGGCTACACGCTGGTCATGTTCGGGATCAATCACGCGATCAATCCGAGCCTCTACAAGGACATTGCGTACGACACCCTGCGCGATTTCAGGCCCATCGTGCGCGTGGCGCTGGCGCCGCTGGCGATCGTCGCGCACCCTGCTTTTCCGGCCAGCTCGATAGCGGAACTCGTTGCGCTGGCGAAGACGCGCCCGCAGCCGGTCCAGTACGGCTCCGGCGGCAACGGCAGCATCACGCATCTCGCGCTGGAGCTGCTCAAAGCGCGGACCGGCATTAACATGACGCACGTACCCTACAAAGGCGTCGCGCAAATGGTAAGCGACGTCCTCGGCAACCAGATTCCGCTGGCATGCCCCGCGGTGGCGACCGTACTCGGGCAGATCAAAGCCGGCAGACTGAAAGCGCTCGCGATCACCAGCGCGAAACGCTCGTCGGTATTGCCGGACGTGCCGACCGTCGCCGAAGCGGGAATTCCCGACTACGACGTCTCCGCGTGGAACGGCCTGCTCGCGCCGGCGCGCACGCCGGATGAGATCATTGCGAAAATACACGCCGACGTGGCGAAGGTGGCGCAGAGCCGGGAGTTCGTCGAACAGCTTCAGCCGCAGGCGCTCGAAGTCGACTTGTTGCGGCCGGCGGAATTTCGCGCGTTTCTGGCGGCCGAACTCGCGAAGTGGTCGAAGCTCGTCAAAGACAGCGGCGCCAAGCTCGACTGACGCAGGCGATCGATCGAAGACGCCAGTCGAGTGACGCACTTTACTTCAACCAGCAGGATCTGAATAACCAGCGGGAGGCAGCATGCACTTTCTTGTGATCAGTACGCCGGCAGCCGGCAAACCGTCGGACGCGCGCGCGGGACAGAAACAATGGTGGGACTGGATCGACGCGTTGATCGCGGGCGGCAGCGCGAAACACGTTTATACCAAGCTCGGGCGCGGCGCCGTCATCATATTCGACGTCGATTCGCACGCAACGCTGCACAAAATCGTGAACCAGTGGAACGAACTGGTGCCGGCGACATTCGAGATCGAGGCCTTGCTGCCGAAGGAGCACCAGGAACGGATTGCGCGAGCGGGCACCCGTCCGATGGACCTGTGACGGCATGAAGCTCCATGGGCACGCGGTCGCGGCGGCGCTCGTCGCGGCGTTATCGCAGCAGACCGTCATCGCCCAAACGTATCCGGCAAAGCCGGTCCGGCTTGTCCTCGGATTCGCGCCGGGCGGCAGCACCGACGTGGTGGCGCGGCTCGTCGCCAGGAAGCTGACCGAGAAGCTCGGCCAGTCGTTCGTGGTGGAAAATCGCAGCGGGGCGGCGGGCAACATCGCCGGCCAGCTCATCGCGCGTGCCCCCGCCGATGGGCACACGCTGCTCTATATCACGAGCACGGCTGCGGTCAACGTCAGCCTGTATTCGAACCTGCCTTTCAATCTGGTCGAAGACTTCGTCGCGGTGAGCCCGGTCTGCGCCATACCCAGCATACTGAGCATCCACCCCTCGCTGCCGCCGAAAACCGTAAAAGAGTTCATCGCACTGGCGAAGGCGCGGCCCGGCGAAATCGCGTACGCATCCGCTGGCAACGGCAGCGCGACGCATCTTGCGTCGGAGCTTTTCAAAACCATGACGCGGATCAACCTCCTGCACGTGCCCTACCAGGGTTCCGGCCCCGCCATGGTTGGGCTCCTCGGCGGACACGTCCAGATGCAGTTCGTCTTCAATGCGGCGCAAGTTATCGCCAACGCAAGAATCGGCAAACTGCGGCCGTTGGCGGTGACGTCCGCGCAACGCCTGGGCAACGTCCCGGAACTGCCGACGATGCAGGAAGCCGGCGTCAAGGGCTACGAAGCGATCGTGTGGAACGGCATACTCGCGCCCGCGGGAACGCCGCGCGAGATCGTGTCGCGCCTCAACGCGCAAACGGCGCAGGCGATGAAGGAACTCACACCCGCGCTGACCGAAATCGGCGCGTACCCGATGGTTGCGCTGCCGGAGGAGTTTGCCGGTTTTATCAAGACCGAGATCGGCAAATGGGCGGGCGTGGTCAGCCGCGCCGGCGCGCGTGCGGAATAGCCTGATAATGATCCTTGTGCGGCATGGATCTGTCTGCGTCCTGGTATTACTGGCTACGCTCAGCGCGTTCGGCAGCGCAACTGCTGCGGATCGCGTGGCCTCAACGGCTGGCTACCCGCACCGGCCCATCCGCTTCATCGTGCCGTTCACCCCGGGCGCGCTCAATGATCTGCTCGCGCGTCTGGTCGGCGAGCAACTGGGAAATCGATTGGGCCAGCGCGTCATAGTCGACAACCGGCCCGGCGCGGGCACGGTGATCGGCAGCGATCTCGTCGCGAAGTCCAGTCCCGATGGGCACACGCTGCTGCTCGCATCGGCGCCGCTAGCCATCAATCCCGGCCTGTACCCGAAGCTGCCGTTCGACGCCACACGCGATCTGGCCGGAGTGACGCAAATCGGCGCGTTACCATTCGTGATCGTCTGCAACCCGCAGTTTGCCGCCACGTCGATCAGGGAACTGGTGGCGCTGGCGAAAGCGAAGCCGGGACAATACGCCTATGGCGCGACCATCAGCGGACAGTTAATGGTAGAAATGTTCAAGTCGGCCGCCAAAGTCGACATCGTGCATATTCCCTACAAGGGCCTCGCTCCCGCCATGACGGACGTGATCGGCGGACAGATTCAGCTCACGCTCGGCACCTATTCATCGCTGGGCCCTCACGTCAAGGCAGGCCGACTGCGCGCATTGGCCGTCACGAGCAAGGCGCGCACGCGCACCGCCCCCGAGATACCGACGATCGCCGAGGCGGGCTACCCGGATTTCGATGCGACCACGTGGTATGGCGTCGCGGTTGCCGGCGGCACGCCGCGGAACATCGTCGCG
>JAYWDM010000334.1:0-12880 GCA_043779885.1 Betaproteobacteria bacterium
GCCGGCATGCTGCTGCTGACGGGCGGCTCGGGTCTCGCGCTCGGACTGCCGGAAAATTTCCGGCGGGAGGGCCTGCTTAAACCCGCACGGGCTGATGCGCTGCCGGCAGTCGCCGGCCATGCCGTGGTGCTGTCCGGCAGTTGCTCGGCCGCGACCCAACGCCAGGTGGCGCACATGCGGCAACAATGCGAGAGCTACGCGATAGACGCGCTCGCGCTGGGGCAGGGCGAGGATGTGGTGAGCGCGGTGCTGGCGTGGGCCACGCCGCGGCTGGGCGGAAGACCGCTGCTGATTTACTCGACGGCGGCGCCGGACGACGTTCAGGAAGTGCAACGGGCGCTTGGCCGCGACGAGGCGGGCGCGCTCGTCGAGCAGGCGCTGGGCAGGATCGCCACGGGGCTCGTTGAGCGCGGGGCGCGCCGGCTGGTGGTGGCCGGCGGCGAGACGTCCGGCGCGGTTGTTACCGCGCTCGGTGTCGGCGGATTGCGCGTCGGCGCCGAGATCGATCCGGGCGTGCCGTGGACGGCGAGTCTCGATGACGAGCCCATCGCGCTGGCGCTGAAATCCGGTAATTTCGGCAGCGACGATTTTTTCCTTAAAGCATTTAAAACTCTGGCAGCCGCAGTTGAACGCAGTTGAACGCAGATAAACGCAGATGAGATCAAAACAGGTAAATCGGTAATGGGCGATGGGTAATGGGAAAGTCTCATCACCCATCACCCATCACCGATTGTATCGGCGGCTAAATTGAATTGGAACGTTGCAAATGAACGAAAACTCCCTGCGTGAGCAAATCGCCGAACTCGGCAAATCGCTGTACGACCGCGGCCTGGCGCATGGCAGCGCCGGCAATATCAGCGTCAAACTCGACGATGGCAATTGGCTGCTGACGCCGACCAATTCATGTCTGGGCCGCCTTGACCCCGCGAAAATATCCAGGCTCGACGCCCACGGCAAACCCCTTAGCGGCGATCCACCGTCCAAAGAGTCGTTCCTGCATCTTGCGATGTACCAGGAGCGGGCGAAGAGCGCGGCCGTCGTGCATCTGCATTCACTGCACGCGGTCGCCGTGTCGTGCCTTGCCGACATCGATCCTGACGACGTGATTCCGCCCATCACGGCCTACGCCATCATGCAGGTCGGCAAGCTCGCCCTGGTGCCGTACTATCCGCCGGGCGACCAGGCGCTCGCCGATGCGGTGCGCAAACTCGCCGGCAGGCATCAGGCGGTGCTGCTGGCCAATCACGGACCGGTCGTGGCTGGCAGCTCGCTCGCCGCAGCGGTCAACGCTATCGAGGAACTCGAGCAGACCGCGCATCTGATGCTGTTGCTGCAGGGACGGCCCACGCGGCTGTTGAATGCCGCGCAGGTCGCCGAACTCAATCAGCGCTTCCCGAGTTAACAATGGCGGGGCGCAACTGCGGCGCCGGCAGAGAAGGATAATATCCGGTGGAGCAGGACAAGATGCGGCGAACAGAGCTCGGTGTGGCGATTATCGGGGCGGGGCGTATCGGCAGTCTGCGCGCGCAACTGGCGGCCAACCACCCCGCAGTGCGGTTTCTCGCGCTTGCCGACGCCGATCCGGTTCGCGCGCGCACGCTCGCCGGCAAGACCGGCGCCCAGCTTGCTTCGGGCGACAATCACGAAGTCATCGCGCATCCGTCGGTTAACGCCGTGATCGTATCGACGGGCGAGCATGAGCACGTCGCACCCGTGCTGCAGGCGCTCGAACTTGGCAAGGCGGTGCTGGTGGAAAAACCGCTGGCGCTGACTCTCGCGGATGCCGACCGGATAGTGCAGTCGCTGGCGCAGAGCGCGGGCAGTCTGCGCGTGGGCTACAGCCGGCGTTTCAAGCGGCGCTATCTGCTGGCGAAAGAACAAATCGTGCAGGGACGGCTCGGCGCCGTGGTCGGCATGTCGGCGCGCATCTACAACTCGCGCGCGCAGGTATTTCAGATGCTGGAGCGCAATCCGGGCGCGACACCGGTGGTGGATTCGCTGACCTACTACGTCGACCTTCTCGGCTGGTATCTGGCCGGCAATCCGGTGGTCGAGGTATGGGCGCGCGGCAAAGGGGGTATCATCCGCGCCGCGGGTTACGACTGCGACGATGTAACTTATGCGGTGCTCACGCTGGCTGACGGCGCGCTCGTCAATCTTGCGGTGAGTTTCGCGCTGCCGGCAAAATATCCGTCGCTGGGTTACAGCGGCCGCATCGAAATACTGGGCACCGAAGGCGTGCACCTGATCGACGACGATCATCTTGACCAGCTGTTGTACACCGAACGCGGCATTCCGCATCTCTACGTGCCGGATCACAGCGTCAACATGGCGTTCCTCGGCAGTTCCGCGCCGGGCGACTGGGCGGCGGGGGATTTTTGGGGACCGCTTGCGAATGAAACGCGCAGCTGGCTCGATCATCTCGCGACCGGCCGCGCGTGCGCGCTGACCACCGCGCGGGAAGCGCGCGATAATCTCGCAATAACGCTGGCGATCGAGGAGGCGGTTGCGTCGGGCAGGACCGTGCGGCTGCCGTCGGCGGGAAACCATCACAGAGCGGAAGGAACGAAATGAAAATGCAAATTATTGCCGGCGCAGGGGCGCTGTTCGGAGTGGCGATCGCAGCGCCGTTGTGCGCGCAGAGTTATCCCGTCAAAGCGGTGCGTTTCATTCTGCCGTTTCCGCCCGGCGGCCCGACGGATATTCTCGGGCGCATCGTCGGGCAGCGGCTCGCCGTGCAGCTCGGGCAGCCGGTGGTGCCGGAAAACCGGCCCGGCGCCGGCGGCAACGTCGGCACCGAATATGGCGCGAAACAACCGGCTGACGGTTACAGCATCGTGCTAGCTTCGCCCTCGCTTTCGATCAGTCCCGGACTCTACAAGAAGCTCGGCTACGATCCGGTGAAAGATTTCGCGCCCATCACGCTCATCGCGCAAATTCCCAACATTCTTCTCGTGCATCCGTCGGTGCCGGCGAAAACCCTCAAGGAGTTCGTGCAACTCGCGAAGGACCATCCCGGCAAGCTCAATTTCGGTTCCGGCGGGCTCGGCACCTCCAACCACCTCGGCAGCGAAATGCTCAAAGGGCTCACCGGCATCAACATGGTGCACGTGCCGTACAAAGGCTCGAACGAGGCGATGGTCGGTATGATAGGCGGGCACGTGGACATGGTCGTCATCGGCGTGCCGCCGACGTTGCCGCATATCAAGGCGGGACGCGTGAGACCGCTTGCGGTGCTGGCGGCCGAACGCCTGCCGTATCTGCCTGACGTGCCGACGTCGAAGGAGGCCGGCATTGCGAATTACGAAGTGATCACGTCCTACGGCATACTGGCGCCCGCCGGCACGCCGCGCGACATCATCAATCGCCTTAACGCGGAATGGCTTAAGATCGAAGCGATGGCTGAAACCAGAGAACGGATGCGCGGCGCCGGCTACGAGCCGATGACCAGCAGTCCCGAGCAGTACGGCGAATTCATCAAGACGGAGATGGTGCGATGGGCCAAAGTGATCCGGGATGCGAACGTCAAGATTGAGTGAGTAAACGGCAGGGTTGAGGATGGCGCGGAGCAAAGCGAAAAACGCCGCGAATTGCGGATCGAATTGCCGGGGGGGGATTTCATGCTTGCGCACGGAGTAATTAGCACGCTGTTGGTGGCGGCTGCGGTATACGCGGGCGGCGTGTCAGCGCAGGCCTACCCGGCCAAATCGATCCGCATGATAGTTCCGTTCGCACCCGGCGGCCCCACCGACGTGATCGCGCGCCTTGTCGGCCTGAAGTTGAACGAGGTGTGGGGGCAGCAGGTGGTCGTGGACAACCGCGGCGGCGCCGGCGGCAACATCGGCATGGGGCTGGCGGCGCGCGCGAACCCCGACGGCTACACCTTGTTGTTGGTGAGTTCGAGCTTCGTCGTCAATCCGTCGCTGTATGCAAAGATTCCGTACGACCCGTACCGCGATCTCATCCCCGTTTCCAACCTCGCGGCGTCTCCGCACGTGTTCTTCTTGCATTCGTCGTCGCCGGTCAGATCGATCGCGGAGCTCATCGCGCAGGCCAAATCGCAACCCGGCAAGCTCAGCATCGCGACGCCCGGCATCGGCACGACGCCTGATCTTTCAGCCCGCTTGTTCACGCTGACGACCGGGATCGATCTGGTGGCGGTGCCGTACGGCGGCGGCGGGCCGTCGTTGGCGGCGGTGCTGGGCAACCAGGTGACGCTGGGATGCCAGGCAATCCCGCCGGTCACGCCGCATATCAAAGGCGGCAGATTGCGCGCGCTTGGACTTACGGCATCGAAGCGCTCCGACGTGCTTCCCGACGTGCCCACGCTGGCCGAGCTGGGTTACGCCGGGCAGGAAGCCGATACCCTGCAGGGTCTGCTCGTTCCCGCCGGCACGCCCAAACCCCTGGTCGGCAGGATCGCGGCCGACGTTCGCCGCGTAATGGCGCTGCCCGACATTAAACAGCGCGTAACCGATTTGGGTTTCGATGTCATTGCCAGCACGCCGGAAGAGTTCGCCGCGCAGGTCAGGGCCGAAATCGAGCGCTGGAGCAAGGTGATCAAGGCGGCCGGAATCAAGGCGGAGTGAAGGCGGTGAAGGGGTGAAGGGGTGAAGGGTGAAGGGTGAAGGGTGAAGGGTGAAGGGGTGAAGGGTAAGATTCCCTCTCCCTCGTCACCGGGGGAGAGGGGTAGGGTGAGGGGGATCACGCATTCACCCTTTACTCATTCACTTGTTCGCGCATTCACAAAATCCATCGGCGACTAAAGAAAGTATTGCATGGTACGCATCGTAGCGATAAAAGAAGTGGCAGTACCCATCAATTCGACGATACGCAACGCGGTGTTCGATTTCAGCGAGATGACCACGTCGGTGGTCGCCGTGATCACCGACGTGGTCCGCGACGGCAAACCGGTGGCGGGATTCGCGTTCAACTCGACCGGACGCTACGCGTGCGGCGCGCAGATGCGCGACCGGCTCATTCCGCGCATCATGAAAGCGCCGCCCGAGTCGTTGCTGAACGCGGCGGGCGACAATCTCGACCCGGAAAAAATCCTCGCGTGCATGATGCAGCGTGAAAAGCCGGGCGGCCATACCGAGCGTTCGGTGGCGATAGGCACGATAGAAGTCGCCTGCTGGGACGCGGTCGCCAAGATCGCCGACATGCCATTGCACGCGGTGCTTGCCGGAAAATACAACGGCGGCAAAGTGGCGGACAAAGTTCCATGCTACGTCGGCGGCGGCTGGTACGCGCCGGGCAAGGGAATTGCCGAGTTGCAGGACGAAATCCGCGCGCGTCTCGACGAGGGCTACACGACCATGAAGATCAAGGTCGGCGGCGCGACCGTTGCCGAGGACGTGCGGCGCATCGAAGCGGGAATCGAAATTGTCGGCGCGGGCGACCGGCTGGCGGTAGACGCCAATGCGGGGTTCAACCGCGCGCGCGCGCTCCAGTATGCGCAGGCGCTGAAGCCGTTCAAACTGCGCTGGTTCGAGGAGCCGACCGATCCGCTCGACTATGCGCTGCTCGCCGACGTCGCGTCGATATACGATGCGCCGATCGGCACCGGCGAAAACCTGTTCTCCACGCAGGACATCGAAAACCTCGTGCGCTTCGGCGGGATGCTACCCGACCGCGACATCATTCAGATCGACGTGCCGCAGTCGTACGGCATCGTGCAGTTTTCGCGCACGCTCGACATGCTGAAACGACACAAGTGGCAGCGGCATTCGATCTTCCCGCACGGCGGCAACCAGATGACGCTCGCCATCGTCGGCGGCTTCGGGCTTGGCGGCTGCGAAGCCTATCCGGACGTATTCGGCGTGTTCGCGGGGTTTGCCGACGACGCGAAGGTTGAAAACGGCTATCTCAAACTTTCCGACCGACCCGGCATCGGATTCGAAGCGCAGAACGCGCTGTATGCGGTAATGCGTGAACTCGCGTAGTTAGCGTCCCGCTTGCGGACCTGCCCGTTCCGGCGGGTGGCCGCCTCGCATGGGAATATGTCACTGGGTTTTAGTGCCAAGGTTGTATAGCTCCCAAGCCGCGCAAGGCTTAGTCTAGTGTCATGGCGATAGTCTCGCTTTTTGGCACAGGAGACGAACATGTTCGAATTGCTCATGGCGCTGGGATTGTTCTGTGGTGTGGTGTGGGTTATTTCACACGCGATTTTCCTGCTTCTGCGCGGCGACGGGGACGATGATGCGCCGCCCCGGTATCGCGACGCGATTGCGACCTTTGTCGAGGAGAATTACGGCTCGCATTTTCTGCATGAGAACGACCTCGGCGAAGACAGGCTGCGCAAGCTCTGAGCTTCGTTGAAGGGCGTAAATGTTTCGCGCAGGACAATGGGCTGAGGCCACCGGGGCGGCTATCCGTCATTGAATTGCATATATTCGAGCGGTATGCCGGCGCTCATCCATCCCGCGGTTTGCTTCAACGCACGTTTGTTTCGACCCAGCCTTTCAGCAGCGCTGCGATCTGCAGGTTGTTCATTTCCAGCATCATCATGTGCCCATTGCCGTGAATGCCGGCATCGGGCAGGCGCACGAACGTGTTCTTCACCCCCGCCTGCGTAAGATACCTGGACGTGCAATGATCGTACGGCGCATGGTATGAAGCTTCGCTGACGACAATCAGTATCGGAACGCCTTTGAGGTTGACGAGCCGGCGCGCCGGCGTGTCCTGCAGCCAGCAGCGCACGAGATTGGGTCCGTCGGCAGCCGGTTGCTGCGTCATGCCGAGATCCCCGGGTTCGGCGGCCGGCGGTTCGTACTGGAGCGGCAAGCGGGTGATGCCCCATGCGCGACCGAGCGCTGCGTCCTTGAACCAGTCGGGCGGGCCGGCGAAGCTGTTTTCATAAAACGGCGGGCCGTTCGGTTCGATCGCCACCACGCCTTTCACGAGCTGAGGCCGCGCATCCGCAAGTTCCCAGCCAAACGGGCCCGACTGCGAGTGGGTGAGCAATATCGCGGGACCGATCCGGTCCAGCAGCGCAACGCCGGCATTACGATTGAGGTCTTCGAGCATCGTGAGATTCGCGATGTCTTCAACCTGTGACGAAAAAAACTGGTCAAAAACCGGGTCGCCCGCAACGCCTTTCCCCGGCCATTGCGTATGCATCTTCGCCTGCGGATACGAGTTGGGGACCTCAGGCGCGGTAAAACGCTCGGACATGGCCGACGCGTTGGGTCGCCGGGTCGGGCCGTATGCTTCGGTAAAAAACCCTGAGCGCGCGCGTGCGGGCTGATCGACGACGTATACCGCGTAACCCTGGCGCACGAAATAATCGGACCAGCCCATGCGCCCGTCGGGAGTGCCGAGGAAATTGGTGCCGGTCTGGCCGCCGCCGTGCCACATGATGATGGGATAGCGGTGCTTGCGCTGCTGCGGGATCTGGTACTGAACGTACATCTGGCCAGCCATGATCTTCCGGCCGTCTTTGGCCGTCATGTACTGTCCGCCGACGAAGAAATAGCCTTGCTCGGCAATGACCAGAGCACCTGCAGTCCGGGGCGGTTTGGATTTGGCGGCCTGCGCCGCCTGCGCGGCGGGAACTGTCGTGAGTAAAGCCAAAACGAGCAGCGCCAGATTGCACCGTCTCAAAAGCCCCTTGTCATGGATATCGTGCATGTGCATTTCCTCCCGGTTATTTGTGACTGACGGAGATTGCAGTAGCGAAGGAAAGTGCTGTCAAGCGCCGGGTTTGCGCGCATTGTCAGGCTGCAAATCAGTGATTCTTTCACTTTCCCGCAAGCTGGCCAACGCTTCCTCCAACTCCAGAAAGTCGCTGTCGCCGTCGCTTTTGTCAATTTCGTGCAGGGTTCGATACCTGACCGCCAGCCCTCCATAGGCTTGAAGCAGTCGTCGGCATTCTGACTGGTGCGCATCGCAGTCGAGTCCTTTGTGAATCGCGGTCAACAATGCCCCGAGCAGCGCTACGGTTCCCACCAGCGGTCCCCAGTTGTCCCCGGCAAAGAACGCGGACCCGGCACCGACCGCGAGCAGCGAAGGTACAAGCACCGTGATCCAGTTCGTGTATGAGAATAATCCCAGTCGTTTCGCCAACTCGGCCGAAATCGCACTGCACTCGTCATGTCTGCGCTTGGCGATTTGGCGGTAATCTTCAGGCATGATTTCGATGTCCTTGCAGCATTATTGACAATTGCATCAGTGACTGACAGGTTCTACGCGCAGAATATTCCCCTCTCCCTCGGGGAGACGGGCGGGGGTGAGGGCGCGCTTGTCGGTTATTTTTCAAGTATTCGGCATCTCACCATTCAACTGCGCCGCTTGCGGCGCATCAGTTTCTACGGTGAGGTCAGACCGGATGATCGGTCAGGTACACGGGGTCGGGTGCGGTCTTGCTGCCCTCCGTGAATGCAAAGGCGGCAAGCCCAAACGAAGCGTTTGGCTCCAGATGTTTTAAAAAGTGATGGATCAGAATGGCGGTTGCGATTGCAGCAGCCTGTGCCGCCTGCCGCGTCGTCAGGCTGTACTTGCGCTGAATCGGTGAGAACAATGGCTCGAGCAGGCGTTGCGTTTGCAGGAACTCATGCGCAGGCCTGGTCCTGGCGTCCACCAGCGCCGCAGTGGGAGCACTTGCGATAGTGATGCCCAGGTTTGAGAGAATTCCAGCCGTAGTTCGAAGCAGCATCGGCGAATGTTCGTTCGCTTCAGCCGAGAGAACGGGTTGCCCCGGCTGCGCACCGCTCAACTTCAGGCCAAACGAGCGGAAGAGATACGTGCCGGCCATTCTTGCGCAGGCTGCCACGACCGTTGGTGGGTGCACGCCGCCCGGGATTGGCAGGGCGGCGATGGTGGCATTGGCGTAATCACGAGCGGCGTCCGACAGCTTTTGCCCAGGCACCAGGTCAGTCATGGATGCCTTTCATGCGGCGTAACGCCTGCGTCATCGGGCGCCAGAGGCTGTCCGACACAAGCGATTGTCATGCCGCAGACTCAAGATGATCCTCCCATCCAGGGAAGACGAGAACGGCGGGATGGCATTTAAGCGCACGCGCAATTACTTTTGCGCGTTCAACCCCAAGACGAACGCGATCGTTCTCGATCGCAGAAAGCGTGGCCTGCGAAATCCGCGTGCGTTCCGCAAGCTGATTTTGGCTAAGGCCCTGCAGCTCTCGAATGATGCGGACGGACTCACCGACCGAGACGTTGATGCGTTTTTTCGCGGGACGAAACTGACTCATTACGGTCTCCGATAATCGTGGGCGGTAATTGATACCACCTGAAATAGTTGCTCGTCAGGCACGGTGCGATAGATGATCCGGTATTGCACTCCCAGCCGGGAAGACCTATGCCCTTTCCATTCGCCCGACAGGGATTCGTCGTGAAACCCCTGGATTAAACGCAGGCCAGGCGGGCCGGAAAGTGCGGCGATGTCTTTCCACTTTTCGTACCGCTTCAGGATTTCCCGGGAAGCCGCCGAGAGCTGCTTGTCGACTCGCCGGTGTTCCTCAATATGCCACATGCCATATTGTGCCTATATCATATATGGTATGTCAAGGCCGCTGGTTTTCTGCAGCATTACGTTGAGCTAACCAGCGCGCGGCGTTTCTTGCCCCGCGTCAGAGTTGAGCAGCGTTAGGCACGTTCATGCTATAGCTGCCCAATTGTTCTTGAAGTGCGCAATGCGCTTGGGGTACAGCGCGAAGTGCAAGGTCTCAGGATTCTTTGGCCTGGGACCATCTTTATAGTCTTCGCGAAGGATCTTTTGCAAATCCTTCCAACTGAAGACGTAAAACTCGTCTTGCCCTTGCTCCTTGACGACAATGAAGATGCACATGCGCCCGTTCGTCTTGACTGGCTGAACGCCGCGGACGACCTGCGTACCGTTTTGAATTTCCACTTTGAGGTATTGCCCGG
The DNA here is from genome assembly GCA_043779885.1 of Betaproteobacteria bacterium. Classification (GTDB taxonomy): domain Bacteria; phylum Pseudomonadota; class Gammaproteobacteria; order Burkholderiales; family SG8-41; genus PALSA-1004. The sequence continues at coordinate 9,886 of JAYWDM010000334.1, forward strand.
CGTTCAGTTGCCACGAGCTGCTGCGGATTGCCTTTACTTGAACCTCAATGGTTCGGCCATCTGGATTCACAGCCAGTATGTTGAAGCCGGGGAGGCTGCCGGTGAATGTGGTTGCGATCCAGCCGCGACGGCCGAGTTCTGCTGCCGCAAGATATTCGCCGATCTGGCGCGTAAGTTGGATGTCTCTGCCCGTGGCCATGTGAGTACCTGTGTATTGGTTGAATGTTTAGTTGCCTTCTTCGCCGGCCACCGGCGCTTACTTTGGGTGCGACGCCTATGACGTAAGAAATACCCCGTCATCGCGCGTCGGATACATACGTTACGCCTGACATGGGGCTTGCGCAATGCCGCGCGGGGCGGGAGCCAGGTTATGAATGACCCTGTTATGCAGGAAGCGATACAAGGCGCGACTCGCCCGCAGGACCGCCATGGCGGTAAGGACTGCGTGACATTACTGCCGGGCTCGGTGATCGAGCCGGTGCAGGCGCAACAGGCGCGTGTCAGGTTGTTGCGCGAGCGTGATCTGGAGGAGGGCGAAGGCGAGGTCGAATTGCCGGATGCGCTGATGCACAACTACCAGCGCGCTGCGCATGAATGGCTATGGCGTAAAAAGTCCGCTCGATAGAGCAGAGAAATCGATTCCGGAATGCCGCGCGTCGCAGCGCGTTCCTCGCTACAAAACAGGCGTGCATGTTTAAGATGCGACGCGTCGCTCGGCAATCCCCGCTCCCGCAAGCGGGCCTGCGGCTAACGAGTCGCGGGGAACTCGCTCCTGGACATGTGTGCATGTTTACGTGCCAACGCGTCGCTCGACGGTCCCCGCTCCCGCAAGCGGGCCTGCGGCTAACGAGTCGCGGGGCTACCCACGACCCGCACGCTACTGCGCGGATATTTTCGCTTCCTTCACGACGCGCGCGAATTTGGCGATTTCGGATTTGAGATAGTCGCCGAACTGCTCGGGGGTGCCGCCGACGGGATCGGCGCCGAACGACGCATTTCTTTGCTGCACGTCGGGCAGCTTCAGGATCTGGTTCAGTTCGCTGTTGAGTTTGGCGACGAGTTCCTTCGGCGTGCCGGCGGGCACCGCAACCGCCGACCACGACGAGTTGTCGTAGCCCTTGATGCCGGATTCATCGAGGCTCGGCAGTTCTGGCAACGCCGCCATGCGCTTCAGGCTGGTCACCGCCAGCGCGCGCGCCTGGCCCGACTTGATGTAAGGCACTGTCGAGATCGCGTTGTTGAACAGCACCTGAATCTGGCCCGCGATCAGGTCCGTCAGCGACGGCGCCGAACTCTTGTAGGGGATATGCACCATCTCGGTTTTCGTCATCAGGCAGAACAATGCGCCTGAGATGTGGCCGAAGCCGCCGACTCCCGACGAGCCGTAATCGAGCTTGCCTGGCTTGGCTCTCGCCAGCGCGATCAGTTCTTTCACGTTCTTGATCGGCACCGATGGATGCACGACCAGCACGCCCGGCGAGGACGTAACCTGCATGACAGGGGAAAAATCGCGTACCGGGTCGTAGGGCATTTGTTTGTACAGGCTCGGGTTCACCGCCCACGTGCCGACCGTCGCAATGACGATGGTGTAGCCGTCGGGCGGCGACTTCGCGGCGAGTTCCATGCCGATGTTGCCGTTCGCGCCGCCGCGATTGTCGATGATGAACTGCTGGCCCAGCCGCTGGCCGAGCTTCTCGCCGAGCATGCGGCCCTGAATGTCGGTCGGGCCACCGGCGACAAACGGCACCACGATCCGTACCGGTTTTACCGGGTAAGCCTGCGCGTGCGCGAACGCGCAGGTCAGCATGCCGAGGGCGCCGCAGGCGCCGGTTGCAAAACCATTCATGATCATTTCCTTCGCGATGCGGTCAGGGCGGATGCGAGGCACCGGTATGACATTACGCGGAGCTGATAAGTTGCTTCAGGCGTGCGACCGCCGAGTAGGGACTGGTGAACACGCTTCTGCCGCGGCGCGCCGGAATCCGTTCGGCGGCGCTCGCCATCGAAAACTGGCACAGCAGCAGCGCATCGCAGTCGCCCAGTTCGGCGGCTGCCGCCGCGATCTTCGCGTCGTGGCCGGCCCCGTCGCCAGCTTGCAGCGCAGTGAGCGCCGCCGGCACCGCCCTGATCGCGATTTGGATGCTTGCATGGCGCGCGGCGGCCAGTTGCTCGAGTTCGGCCTTCATCGACGGCAGGCTGGGCTCGAAAGTCGCCAGCAACGCGATGCGCGGACCAGTTGCAATGGCTTCCTCCATCATGGCCTCGTTGGGCTTCAACACCGGAATTGTCACGGCGGTGCGCGCCGCTTCGATCGCCGCGCCGAACGCCGAGCACGTGAAGAGGATCGCGTCGGCGCCGCACGACTCGACGTATCTCGCGAGCACGCAGAAACGGTCGATCATGGAACTATCTAGCCTGCCGGCTGCGGCGAGGTCGGCGGACAGAGAATCTTCGAGCAGGTTGGTGACCACGGCCTGCGGCCACAGCCGCTTGAACGTGCTGCAGATCGGGTCGATGGCGACCGGGGTCGCGTGTATAAGGGCAATGCGTGGATTTTTCATAGGGCGCTATTCTACCCGCTGCGGAGAGGGACCGTCGACGCACGCGCCCGGAATCAGGCGGCGGCAACGGGCGGGAAGCCGTATAGCCGCGCGGGATTGTCGACGAGGATTTGCGTGCGCGTAGCGGCGTCGGGCGTCCACGCATTGAAGAGATCGAGCAGGTGGCCGTCGTTCGGCATCATCGCGGCGTCGACCTGGGGATGCGGCCAGTCCGTGCCCCAGATCAATTGCTCCGGATTCGCGCGCACCAACGCCTCGTGCAACGGTCGCGCGTCCGGATAATCGGGATAGCGCTGCGACACGCGATAGGCACCCGACAGCTTGACCCAGCACGCTCCTTCGCCGAGCAGTTCAAGCAGCGTTTGGAAGCACGGGTCGCCGGCGCCGCGCGCGGCGTCGATGTTGAGCATATGGTCGATCACTATCGGCATGTC
>JAYWDM010000335.1:0-12863 GCA_043779885.1 Betaproteobacteria bacterium
CCTCGCGTCGTCACCGATCACCGCCGTGTGCAGCGAGCGGTAATGGTTGCCTTTCGGTTTTGCGATGTAATCATCGTACTCTTTCGCCACCGGGGTCCATAACCCGTGCACGACGTCGAGCGCCGCGTAGCAGTCTTCGACCGTGTCGACCAGCACGCGCACCGCGCGCACATCGTAGAGTTCGTCAAAATCAACCGCCTTGCGCCGCATCTTGTTGTAGATGCTGTATAGGTGCTTCGGCCTGCCACTGATTTCGGCGTTGACGTTCGCACGCATAAGCGCCTCGCGCAACCGCGTGATTGCGGCCTCGATATACCGTTCGCGGTCGCTGCGCTTCTCGTCAAGCAGGATGGCGATGCGTTTGTAAATCTCCGGCTCGAGAATGCGCAGCGCAAGATCCTCGAGTTCCCATTTCAGTTGCCAGACGCCAAGCCGGTTGGCGAGCGGCGCGAAGACATCGAGCGCCAGCCGCGCCATGCGCTGACGCAGGGGCGCATCGTCGCATTTGACGACGAAGCGCATCGTCTGCACATGATCCGCCAGTTTGATCAGCACGACGCGCACGTCCTGCGCCATCGCGAGCAGCATCTTGCGCAGGCCCTCCAATTGCGCAGACTGCCCGTCGGGCTGCGCCTCGCGCCCGCCCAGCCTGTCGATCAGGCCCATGCGTGCGACGCCATCCGCCAGTTCGCCGATGCGCGCGCCAAATCGTTGGCGTATACCGGCGGCAGCGTCAGGCGCGGCAGCGACCTGCACCAGCATGCCCGCGGCAACCGTCTCGGCATCCGGTTTTAGCTCGCGCAGGACCGCGGCAACGCCCAGCGCGTGCGCGCGCGCGGGCTCCCCGCCCCTGACGACGACGTCGCGCAAATACGGCGTCAGCCACTCCAGCGTGTGCGTGAGCAGTTCAACGTCCTGCGCGGTGTAATCGGCGCCCAGCGCCGCGGCCCACCCGGCGCCGCCGTCGTCGTCAGGCTGCGTAACGAGCCGCAGATGGGGCGAGCGCACGAAGGCTGTCATCCGCCGCGATCCCGGTTAACGCCGGCAGCGGTGCGGGCATAACCGCATTGGGAACAATTTCTCATGCGCGGAGATTTTACGCGACTTCAACACCTGCGATAATCAACCGCCATGCTTGGAGTGCCTAACACAATGAAGCGCTGCGAATGGGCGGAGTCGACTCCGCTGGCGACTCTCTATCACGATACGGAATGGGGCGTGCCCGTGCATGATGACCGCGTGCTGTTCGAGTTCCTGATTCTCGAAGGCGCGCAAGCCGGACTGAGCTGGAATACGATACTGAATAAACGCGCGAACTATCGCAAGGCGTTCGCGAAATTCGATCCGCGCAAGGTGGCCCGCTACGATCGCAGAAAAATCGCCGCGCTCATGCGCGACGCCGGCATCGTGCGCAACCGCTTGAAGATCGAATCTGCGGTGTCCAATGCACGCGCGTATATTGCAGTGCAGCATGAGTTCGGCAGCTTCGACGCTTACATCTGGCAATTCGTTAACGGCCAGCCCAAGCGTAACCAATGGCGCAACCTGCACGATGTTCCGGCCTCGACACCCGAATCAGACAGCATGAGCAAGGACTTGAAAAAACGGGGATTTAGGTTCGTTGGCAGCACGATATGCTATGCCTTCATGCAGGCCACCGGCATGGTAAACGACCACCTCGTCAGTTGTTTTCGGCGACGGTTGGAATAAACGACCACGGGCTCACGCGACTGTTGAAAATGTCACACTTTCAGGTAGATAATACGCGTGCTTGCCAGGACACCCGATTGCCCAGGTTTTCCGCCCGTAATAACTAGCAGGAGGCGCGCCGTGAACCGATCGCTGATGCTGATTGCCGCAGCCACAGTTGCCGCCGGGTTTGCCGTCACGAATTCGTTTGCGCAAAACGCGACATTTGGCGCCGCGCCGCCGGCGGACATGCATCCGCCCATCAATCTCGATGCTGACACGTTGCGCGCACAACTTACGCCGGGCCAGTTGGGACTCAAACCGCAATCCCGTGCCGGCGCAAACAGCATCGATCTGCCGTTCGGTTTGCGCTACAACCGTGAGGCGAAGGGTCTGGTAATGCCGCTCGATCAGAAAAACGAATGGGGAGTCGGCGTGGGACTGAACATGAATTCCACGACACCCGTCGAACTGAGCCCGAGCAACACGCTGGGACTGGTGCCCAAACGCACACCGGGACTCGTGCTGCAGAAGAAGTTCTAGCCGCCGATCCCCGTCTTCGCCTTGCTACAATGGAATCTCCCGCGGAGGTTCCATGGCCGTTCCAAAATCATTCAGTTTTGATACGCTGAGCCTGCACGCCGGCCAGCAGCCCGACCCGCTCTACGGCGCACGCGCCACACCGATCTACCAGACCACCAGTTTTGTCTTTAAAGACGCCGATCACGCGGCGGCGCTCTTTAATATGGAGCGCGCGGGTCATGTGTATTCGCGTATCTCGAACCCGACCTGCGCCGTACTCGAGGAACGCATTGCCGCGCTCGAAGGCGGCATCGGCGCGATTGCAACCGCGAGCGGCCAGGCCGCACTGCACCTCGCGATTGCAACGCTGATGGGTGCGGGTTCGCACATCGTGGCCTCGCGCTCCCTCTACGGCGGCTCGCACAACCTTTTGCATTACACCCTGCCGCGCTTCGGGATAGAGACCACCTTTGTCGATCCCCGCGACATCGCCGCTTTCCGTGCGGCGATCCGGCCGAATACGCGGCTCGTATTCGGCGAGACGCTCGGCAACCCCGGGCTCGACGTGCTCGACGTCCCGCGCGTTGCCGCTGTCGCACACGATGCCGGCCTGCCGCTGCTGGTCGATGCGACTTTTACCACGCCTTACCTGATGCAGCCGTTCGCGCTGGGCGCTGATCTCGTTTATCACTCGGCGACCAAGTTTCTCGGCGGCCACGGCATCGCCATCGGCGGCGTGCTGGTCGACAGCGGAAAATTTGATTGGGAAGCAGCGGGCAAGTTTGCGCTCCTGTCCGAACCCTATGATGGATTCCACGGCATGGTGTTCGACGAGGAGTCCACGGTCGCCGCGTTCCTGCTGCGCGCGCGACGCGAGGGACTGCGCGATTTCGGCGCGTGCATGAGCCCGACCAATGCGTTCCAGATATTGCAGGGCATCGAAACGCTGCCGCTGCGCATGCAGCGCCACGTCGAAAACACGCGCAAAATCGTCGCGTTTCTCGGCACGCACGCGGCCGTCGAAACGGTCGTCTACCCGGAACGGCCGGACCATCCCGATCATGAACTCGCAAAGTCCCTGCTGCCGAAGGGCTGCGGCGCGGTATTCACTTTTGCCGTCAAGGGCGGACGCGCGGCTGGACGCCGCTTCATCGATACGCTGCGCATATTTTCGCATCTCGCCAACGTCGGCGACGCCAAGTCACTGGTGATCCACCCCGCCAGCACCACGCACTACCGCATGGACGAGGCCGCCCTCAACGCGGCCGGCATCACGGCAGGCACGATCAGGCTCTCGATCGGACTCGAAGATCCCGCCGATCTGATCGAAGACCTGGGCCGCGCGCTGTACGCGTCGCAGAAGGCGTAACGCGCCGTGAAGATCGACGTGCAAGGCCGCAGTACCTATGTCTACACTGCGGGCCGCGCAATTGATCCGGCGCTGCCCGCCGTCGTCTTTATCCACGGCGGCGAACAGGATCACAGCACGTGGGCCCTGCAAAGCCGTTACTTCGCCTACCATGGCCGCAATGTGCTGGTGCCGGATCTGCCCGGCCACGGCCGCTCAACCGGGCCGGCGCTCGGATCCGTCGTTCAACTTGCGGACTGGATCGCCTGCATGCTCGACGCAACCGGCATCGACAAAACGGGGGTAGCGGGCCACAGCATGGGTTCGCTGATCGCGCTCGAATTCACCGCGCGCCAGCCCTCGCGCGTCACCCAACTCGCCTTGCTCGGCACCGCGGCGCCGATGCCGGTGGCGGCGCCGTTGCTGGACGCGGCACACGTGAACGATCACGCGGCGCTGGACATGATCAACGTCTGGTCGCACAGCGGTCGCGCACAGCTCGGCGGCAACACGGCGCCCGGCATGTGGATGCCCGGGACGAACATGCGGCTGATGGAGCGCCAGGCGCGCGACGTGCTCTATACGGACTTCAAGGCATGCAACGATTACACGGGTGGCGCCGATGCCGCCATGCGCGTCAAGTGCCCGGTACTGATCATCGCCGGCAGCCGCGACCAGATGACGCCGCCGCGCGCGATGCATGAGCTTGGCCAACAAATGCCTCATGCGCAATGCATACTGCTCGACGGCGCCGGTCACGCGCTCATGGCCGAGCAACCCGATGCGGTGCTCGACGCGTTGATCAGCTTCCTCTAGCATCGTAGGGCGGATGAGCGAAGCGTTATCCGCCGGACGCGAATTTTCGATGCAGTCGATATTTTTTGGCGGAAGGCGCTGCGCTTTTCCGCCCTACCGTACTGATGACCGAACAACCGGATGCAGCATCGTAGGGCGGATGAGCGGAGCGTTATCCGCCGGACGCGATTCAATCACGCTTACTCGATTTCGTCATCCGGCAAATCCGGATTTTCAAGCCCTGCGTGCCAATAGCGTCGATACATTGCGCGATAACGCTGCACGCGGATCGCTCCGTCGCGGGCCACTTCGAGCAGCAGCGCGCCATCGTAGTCGGTGCGGTAGATACGGCTGCCGATTGCGCGGTAGCGGTCAAGCACGTCGTCCTTGGGATGCCCGAACCGGTTGCGGTAGCCGGCGGCGACGAGCGCAATGTCCGGGTTGACCTGCGCCACAAATTCCGCCGTTGACGAAGTGCGGCTGCCGTGGTGCGGCACCAGCAGCACCTGCGCACGCAGTTTGGCGGGCGCGCTGGCGAGCATCTCGCGTTCCGACTTCTGCTCGATATCCGCGGCCAGCAGCACGCTCGCTCCGGCCGTGCTGATGCGCAGCACGCAACCGCGGTCGTTGCTGCGGAATTTTTCACGCGCGTAGTTCTCCTTCGCCGGATGCAGCACTTCGAAATCCACGCCGTCCCATTGCCAGTGTCCGCCCGTTTCGCATCTGCGCACTGACGCGGCCTGTGCCAGCAAGACGTGATCGGCCGGCAGCGATGTCAGCAACCAGTCCGGCGGCACTGCCTGCATGACCGAACCCGCGCCGCCGCTATGGTCGTTGTCGCCGTGACTGATCACCATGCCCGTCAGCGTGCGCACGCCGTTCGCGCGCAGGTAGGGCACGACGATGCGATTGCCGCTGTCGATTTGCGGCCCGTATGCAGGGCCCGCATCGTAGAGCAAAGCATGGTTACGCGTTTGCGCGACCACCGCGAGCCCCTGCCCGACATCGAGCACGGCGAGCCTCAACGTCCCCTCTGCGGGCGGCGCAGGCTCGACGAGGAACAGCGGCAACAGTCCCGCCACCCCTATCCAGCGCGCCGGAAATCCACGCGGCAGGAGGAGCCACAACACGCCTGCCATGGCCGTAACGACGGCCCACAACGCAGGCGCGTGCTGCTGCCAGACCGCGACCGGCAGCGCACTCATCCATTCCAGCATTGCGCCGCACGCCGCCATGACCGCATGCGCGAGCTGCAGCACCAGGTCGAAGGGCAGCATCAATCCGATCAGCGTCACGGGCACCACCACGAGACTCACGACCGGAATCGCGATTGCGTTCGCCAACGGTGAAATTACGGACACCTGCTGAAACAGCGCGAGCAACAAGGGAATCAGGCCCAGCGTGATCGTCCACTGCACGCGCGCCCATGCGCTAAACCAGTGCTCCTGCGCGATACGCCCGGTCGTGACATACATGATGAGGCCGACCGCGCCGAACGACAGCCAGAACCCGGGAGCGAGCACCGCCCACGGATCGAAGGCGAGCACGACGAACAGCGCGGCGCACAACACGACGGAGGCCGAACTCAAACGCCCGCTCCACAGCGCGACTGCGACGACCGCCAGCATATACACGGTACGCTGCGCCGGCACCGCAAAACCCGATAACCACGCATAGCCCAGCGCGGCCACCAAGCCCGCAACAACCGCCGCCTTGCGCGCCGGCAAGCGCAGCGTCAGGCGCGCACTGCGGCGCCACAGCCGGTATGCCACCGCGAACGCGAGCCCCGAAATCATCGTCACGTGCAGTCCGGATATGCTCATGAGGTGATTGACGCCGGTACGCGTGAACACCTGCCACTGCGCCTGGCTGATTGCGCGCTGATCGCCAACGGCAAGCGCAGTCAGCACGCCTGCATACGGTGCGTCGCCGAGTGCCGTCTGGATGCGCGCACGCACCGCTTCACGCACGCGTTCGATCAGATATTGCGGGCGCGCGACCAGTGCCGCCACGCGCCGGCTGCCACCCGGCCGGACATAACCCGTCGCGCGTATGTCGCGTTCGAGCAGCCATGCCTCGTAATCGAAACCATGCGGATTGAGCGTGCCGTGCGGACGGCGTAACCGCACGGTCAGTTGCCAGCGCTCGCCGGCGCGCAATTCAGGCAGCGTCGCCGCTCGGCCGTCGCGCGCCGCACTGCCCCACCACGACAAAGCGATGTGGGTGGGCACCACCGCTTGCGGCGTAAGCACGCGCTCGACGTCGAACTCGAAGCGCAGGCTGCGCTCGTACGGCTGCGGCATGGCCGCCACCACGCCGACCACCTGAATATCTTCCCCTTCCCACGCGATGGGCAGTGCGTCGCTCAAGCGCTGCTGTGCAAACCACGCCGCCCACAAAAACCCGCAGGCGACGCAACACGCGGCAGCGAGCGCCTGCCTCGCGATGCGGAGCAACGGCGCGCGCGGACTGCCGGTCAGCACGAGCATGAAAGCAAGCGGTGCGGCCAGCCAGTAGCCATGCGGCGCCGGCAACTGCGCCTGCCCTTGCAGCCACCACACCCCGGCGGCGAAACAAATCACGTACAGGCGCATGAACGAACCAATGGTTGTCGACGTTGAGCCCTATAACGCGCGACCGGCCCGATCGATCTACGAATCTGGGTAGAATACAGGCCGACTCATGCCCCGCAAGTTATTCAGAAAATATATCCCCAGCCACGCCGCGATCAGCGCGAACCGCTACGTCGCCCGCTTCGGCTCGTTCCTCAGGCACCATAACCTCTGGCATCTGCACCGCCGCTCGGTGGCGGGCGGACTCGCGGCGGGCATGTTCGCCGGCCTTATTCCCGGCAGCAATCCGGTCCAATTCACCGCCGCCGCGCTGCTCGCGGTCGCATTTCGGGTCAATCTGCCGATCGCGGTGATCGTCACGCTCTACTCGAATCCGTTCACCGTCGTGCCGCTTTACTATCTCGCCTTCAAGCTCGGACAACTGGTCGTGGCGGACAGTGCGGCGAGCATGCCGGACTTCGCTTTCGGTCTTGAAGGCAAAGGCTTCACCGAATGGCTGCCGGCCGCGCTCGACTGGCTGACGTCCATCGGCAAACCACTGCTGGTAGGGCTGCCGCTGCTCGCGCTGCTGTTGAGCGCGCTCGGTTACGCGCTGGTGCGCGTCGCGTGGCGATGCCACGTCGTCCACGCCTGGCGGCAACGAAAATTACAACGCGCACGCTATCCGTCATGACCGCACCCGATTACTGGAAGCAGGCAACGCGTGAATTGTCGGCGTGCGACGCCGTGATCAGGAAATTGGTTGCCGGATCAAAAGGCCTCACCCTGCGTTCGCGCGGCGACGCGTTCAACACGCTGGCGCGCTCGATCGTCGGCCAGCAGATATCGGTCAAGGCCGCGCAAAGCGTGTGGGACCGGCTCATCGCAACCGTGCCGGACATGCATCCCGCCGCCATCCGCGCGCATGACCCCGATGCCCTGCGCGCGTGCGGGCTCTCGCGCAGCAAGGTCGTTTACCTGCATGACCTCGCGCTGCATTTTGTCGAGGGCCGCCTGAATACCGATCGATGGGAACGCATGTCCGATGACGAACTCATCGCCGAACTGACGCAGGTGCGCGGCATCGGCCGCTGGACCGCCGAGATGTTCCTTATTTTCTACATGATGCGTCCGGACGTGCTCCCGCTCGACGATATCGGCGTGCAGCGCGCGATGAACCTGCATTACAACAACGGCAAACCGCTGTCCGGACGCAAGATCAGCGTGATTTCCAAACGCTGGCAGCCGTGGCGCTCCGTCGCCACCTGGTACATGTGGCGCAGCCTGGACCCCGTGCCGGTCGAATACTAGAGCCCGATGCAACCGCCGATGCACGCCGATAATTGCGCCCGACGTTCAGGAGGAGTAACGTATTCCGTAAAATGCCGGTTACGCAAATCAAATCAGGTAATTGCAAAGTTGCACGGGCCTGGTGTCAATTGCATTCCGGCAGGTAATTTTTGGCAACTGAATCCTGTCGCCTGATTTTCGTCTATCAATAACATGGCCAGGCTGAAATCACCTTCCACGCGCGCCGCAACTCAATGAACAGTCCGCAAGACCACGCCCATCAGTTCGAAATCACCGACGCCAGCCGCCCGTTTGTGATCGAGTGGCTGCGCGACAGAAGTGCATTTCATAGCTGGTTCACGTCGCTGGTTACCGGCAGCTTTGTCATCATCACGGTCTTCGGGCGCAAGCCGGACTTCTTTTCGCCCGCAGGCATTCCGCTTGCGATCGCAGTGGTTCTGCTCCTCTTTTCCATGCTCTGTAACCTGGTTTGCGTCTGGTCCATCCCGAGCTGGAAATATCGGGTAAACGTCGGCATCGTTACCGATGGCCGGGCCATGCGCAGGGAACTCGCCATCACGGCATGGCTCGGTGTCGTCTGCTTCGTCTGTGGCCTTACAATTGCCGTGATCGGAAGCTCGGTATCGTGAGTCTGCCAACCCGGCAATGCGCCGGACCTGCGCGTAAAGCCGCACAGGCGGGTAATTTCAAAGGTCAGGCCATATGTCGTGCACGTTTTCCAACGCAATGGAGGGAACCATGAAAGTGCTGCTTGTCGCCTGTGCGCTTGCTGCCGCCTGCGCGGCCAGCTCAGCTGTTTGGGCTCAAGGTTATCCGTCCCGACCGATCACGATCGTGGTGCCGTTTTCCGCGGGGGGGCCCACTGATACGCTCGCGCGCCTGATGGGCGAGCGCATGCGAAAGCCGCTGGGCCACACCGTGCTGGTGGACAACACCACCGGCGCGGGCGGCACCATAGGCGTAGGCAAGGTCGCGCGCGCCGCGCCCGACGGCTACACGGTCGGTATCGGGCACTGGGGGACGCACGTCGTGAACGGCGCCTACTATTCGCTCCCGTACAATCTGCTGACTGACCTGGAGCCGGTGGCGATGATCGCCACCAATCCCCAGGTCATAGCATCGAAGGCAGCGGTTCCGGCCAAAACGCTGAAGGAACTGATTGCGTGGATCGGCGCGAGTCCGAACAAGGTGTTGATGGGGAATGGGGGCGTCGGCGCCTCATCGCACATGGGCGCGATCTACTTCCAGAACCTGATCGGCGCAAGTTTTCAGCACGTGCCCTATCGGGGCGGCGCGCCGGCGCTGCAGGCCCTCCTCGCCGGCGAGATCGATCTTTACGTCACGCAGATCTCGAACGTGACCGTCTATGTGAAATCCGGGCGCATCAAAGCCTATGCGGTTACCGCGAATACGCGTCAGGACGCCGCGCCGGAAATCCCGACCGTGGACGAGGCGGGCCTGCCCGGGTTTTACACCTCGATCTGGCACGGCTTCTGGGTGCCGAAAGGCACGCCCAGGGAAATCATCATGAAGCTCAACGCCGCCATCGTCGAATCGCTGGCGGATCAATCCGTGCGTCAGCGCTTTGCCGATCTCGGCCAGGACATTCCGCCGCGCGAACAGCAGACGCCTGAGGCGCTGGGCGCCTACCACAAGGCGGAAATCGAGAAGTGGTGGCCGCTCATCAAGGCCGCCGGCATCAAGTCTGAATGATGCGCGCCCTTTGCGCCAGGTCACGCCTGGGAAAAGTGCTTTGCTCATCGAAATACTGAAACGCACGCCGTCATGGGTGTTCGTGCTTTTCATCGTCCTTCTCGCCGTGGGTTACTTTCAGAGCAAGGACCGGACAGTCGGCCGCGGCGTGGTGGCCGTCCTTCCCATTGTCATGATCGCGCTGTCCTTTTCCGGCGTGCTTGCCGCCTTTGGCGTCGCCCCTTTGGGATTGATCGGTTGGCTGGCCGGCGCCGCGGCCGCCGTGTGGCTTGGCGTTAAATTCATCCCTGCACGTGGCGTTGTTTTTTCGGCCGCGACGCGCTCGTTCTCCGTGCCCGGAAGCTGGCTCCCGCTGGCAATGATGATGGCGATATTCTTTACCAAATTCGCGGTGGCGGTCATACAGGCGCGCCAGTTCCCCATGGCGGGTGAGCCGGTTTTCATTGGTGCCGTCAGTCTCTGCTACGGCATTTTTGGCGGGGTATTCGGCGCGCGTGCGGTTTCGATATTGCGCTCCCCGCAAGCTGCCGGCTGACCTGATGCATTAATCCGTTAGCAGCACTCCGTCCACCAGCCTGAGGATGCGTTCGGCGCGCGCCGCGATCGCGGGATCGTGAGACGCGATCACGAGGCTGGTATTGAACGCGCGATTCAGCTCGAGCATCAGTTCGAACACTTCGCCCGCTGTTTGCCGGTCAAGATTTCCGGTCGGTTCGTCGGCGAGCACGCACGCGGGATTCGTAATCAGTGCGCGCGCAATCGCTACGCGCTGGCGCTCCCCGCCCGAGAGTTCCGATGGCGCGTGCTCCAGCCGGTGCCCGAGCCCGACTTTGCGCAGCATCTCCACTGCCTGCGCGTTCGCCTCATCCAGCGGCATGCGCCGGATGCGCAAGGGCATGGCGACGTTCTCGATCGCCGTGAATTCCGGCAACAGGTGGTGAAACTGGTAAACGAACCCGAGCTGGCGGTTGCGCAGTTCGCCGCGGCCGGCTTCGTCCAGCGCCTGAATATCGCGTCCGCCGATCATGACCTCGCCGCTGGTCGCGGCATCGAGGCCGCCGAGCAGGTGAAGCAGCGTGCTTTTCCCCGAACCGGATGCGCCGACGATGGCGATGTGTTCGCCTTTCGCGACGGCGAGATCCACGCCCAGCAGCACCGGCACCTCGACCTTGCCCTGCTTGTAAATCTTGCGCAGGCCGCGACATTCAATCGAGGCATCACTCATAGCGCAGGGCCTCGGCGGGATTTATTTTTGCCGCGCGGTAGCTCGGATAAATGGTCGCCAGCACGCTGACCACGAACGCGAAAAACGCCGTGATCAGCACATCCGCTACCCGCAGTTCGGATGGCAGATCGCTGATCTGGTAAACGTCCTTGGACAGGAACTTGAAGCCGAGCACGTGCTCGATAAACGGCACGACCACGTCCACGTTGGCGGCCAGCGCGACGCCGCCGAGAACCCCCGCCAGCGTTCCCATCAGCCCGATCAGAGTGCCCTGGATCAGAAATATTTTCATCACGCTGGCCGGACTCGCGCCGAGCGTGCGCAGGATCGCGATGTCCGCCTGTTTGTCCTTGACCGCCATGAACAGGCTCGAAACGATGTTGAACGCAGCCACGGCGATGATCAGGAACACGATGAGAAACATCATGCGTTTCTCGATGTCGACCGCGCGAAAGAAATTGGCGTTCAGCCGCGACCAGTCGGTAATATAGGCATCGGGCCCCAGGCTGCGCGACAGTTCGCGCGACACTGCCTGCGCCTGAAAAAGGTCCTTCAGTTTGAGGCGCACCCCCGTCACGGACTCGCCCATGCGATAGAGCTTCTGCGCATCTTCCATATCGACCAGCGCCAGCCCGGAGTCATACTCATAATGGTCGACCGCAAATATCCCCACCACCGTAAACTGGCGCAGGCGCGGCAGGATGCCCGCGGGGGTCACCTGTCCCTGCGGCGCGATCAGTACCACCTTATCGCCGACCAGCACGCTTAACGCGCGTGCCAGCTCGATGCCGAGCACAATCCCGAACCCCCCCGGCTGCAACGCGGTCAGGCTGCCCGCTTTCATGTGCTGCGCAAGATCGGCGACCTTTTCTTCCGCATCGGGAATAATGCCGCGGATATACGCGCCGCGCACCGTGTTGCCGCTCGACAACAAACCCTGCGCCGACACATACGGTGCGGCCGCCACCACCTGCTCGTTCCCCCGTGCCTGGTCCGCGATGACGTGCCAGCTCGCGAGTGTATTGTCGGGACCCGTTATCTGGATATGCGCAGCGACGCTCAATATGCGCGTGCGCACTTCGCGCTGAAACCCGTTCATCACCGACAGCACCGTAATCAGCACCGTGATGCCGAGCGCGATGCCGATGACCGACACCAGCGAAATGAATGAAATGAAACGGCTGCGCTGCCGCGCGCGCGTGTAGCGCAGGCCGATAAAAAGTTCGTACGATTGCAATGGAGGTCCGCCGGTAAGCGCGCAAGTTTGCCACAATGCGCGCTGCGTCGCACACAATCCGTGCGTGCGTGAATGCTAAACTGCCGCCAATACCACGGACCGCGCATGCATTGCACCCTGTTGATCCCCGATCTGTTGCTGCCCCGCGAACTGGGCGCCGAACCTTATAACGGTTTGCGCCCGGCCGCGCTCGCTGAAGTGCTGGCGCGGGGCACGCTCACGCCGCGCGCGACGGTGGATTATGAAAATTGGGTGTGCAGCGCGTTCGGCATCGTGCAACAACAGGACATGCCGGTCGCGGCCATCATGCTGGGCGCCGACGGCGGCGATCCGCAGCACCACTACTGGTTATGCGCCGATCCGATCTATCTGCGCGCTGACCGCAGCCGCCTGGTCATGGCGGGCCGCGCCACCGGGCTTGACGCCGCCGAAGCGGGCGCGCTGATCGCGGCGCTCAATGCGCACTTCTCC
>JAYWDM010000336.1:0-4716 GCA_043779885.1 Betaproteobacteria bacterium
CAGCTTCAACCGCTGACGGCGTTTCAATTCGGATCGCCTCCCACTTCGACCATCAGCAAACCTGACCATCACAACATCAAATCAGGTGACCACGCTCAATATCGGCGCCCCCGGATGTGGCGTTGATGAGTATCGGTTATCCACCTATTCCACGGTCGTGGGAATGCGGTGCAGCGTAGGATGGGTGGAGCGCGAGCGATACCCATCAATTCAACGGCGTTCCGGCCGATGGGTATCGTTCCTCCACCCATCCTACGGTCGTGCCGAATATCGACGCCCGCAGATATGGCGTAGCCCACGCTTTACGTCTCTCAGCGCATCGGCGTCAGCGGCTCTCCGGCAATCCAGCTCTTGATATTCTTCAGCGCGTTCTGGTAGAACGTTTTCAGATTTTCGTCGACCACGTAGCCGAGATGCGGCGTGAGCACCACGTTGTCGAGACGCCGCACAACGTGATCTTTCGGCAGCGGCTCGGTCCAGAATACGTCGAGGCCCGCGCCTGCGATCCGGCGCTCCTGAAGCGCGCTGATGAGCGCCTGCTCATCGATCAGCGGTCCGCGCGAGGTGTTGATGAGGTATGCCGTCGGCTTCATCGCGGCAATCTCGGTCGCTCCGATGATGCCTTTCGTCGTGGCATTCGAAACCATGTGCACTGATATCACATCGGACTCCGCGAACAGCGCCTCCTTCGAGACGCGGCGCACGCTGACTTCGGCAGCGCGCTCGTCGGTGAGATGCGGACTCCAGGCGATGACGTTCATGCCGAACGCCTGACCGTATCGCGCGACGTGTTTGCCGAGACGGCCGAGGCCGAGTACGCCGAGCGTCTTGCCCGGAAGCCCTTCGGTGATCACCGTTGCCTGCCACCCGCCCGTGCGCATCGCCTTCTCGGATTGCGCAAGGCGCTTGACCAGCGCAAGCAGCAGCGCCCATGCGACTTCGGCGGTCGCGCTATTGGCGTTCGCTGCGCCGTGGGCGCCGCACAGCGCGATGTTGCGGCGCGCGCACGCTTCCCCGTCGATGCTCGCGTTGCGCCCGCCCGTGCTCACGAGGAGCCGCAGGTTGGGCAGCGCATCGATGACCTGCGCGGGAAACCGCGTGCGCTCGCGCATCGCGACGATGACGTCGTAGGGCTGCAGCCGCCGCAGGAGCTCGGCCTGGTCCGCGATATGCTCGGCAAACGAATTGACTTCAGATCCAGAAGGCAGCGAGCCCCAATCCGCTGACTGCATGGCGATTTGCTGGTAATCGTCGAGAATTGCGATTTTCATGTTGTTATTGTCCTTGAGTATCTGTGCGGACTGCGATTTTACCGCGGGGGGAGTCGCCGCGACACGGTCGCCGGAGGCCGAGCGCGGGAGTGGCGGGCGACATACCCGGCTCAGGCGGTCGCGGCGGCGGCTTTGAATACGCGCATGAAGTTTGCGCCCATGATCTTCTGCATATCCTCGCGCCCGAAGCCCCTCTCGCCGAGCAATTGCACGAGCTGCGGGAATTGATCGTAGCGGTTGAACGAAGGCGTGCCTCCCGCAATGCCGTCCTGATCGCTGGCGATGCCGACGTGATCGATGCCGGCGACGTCGGCCATGCGCGCAATGCCTTCGACGTAGTGCTGCAGCGTCGGGAACACCGACGGGAACGGCACGACGCCGATCGCGCCGCCGGTTTCGGCCACCGCCCGCGCGTGCGTACGGGTGATTCCGCGCGTGTGCAGTCGCTGCGCCTCGTTGTGAAAGGTGTGCGACAACAGGATGGGCCGCGTCGCCGTCTTGACGACTTGTTTGACGACGTCGAACGTCGCGTGCGCCACGTCGACGATGATGCCGAGACGGTTGCACGCGCGCACCACCTCGCCGCCGAATGCCGAGAGTCCGCCATGCACCGTGTCTTCGGTCTGAATATCGCCCAGTTCGTTCACGCGGTAATGCACGAGCTGCAGCAGGCGCGCGCCCTCGGCGTGGATTTCGTTCATGCGTTCGAGGTCGCCTTCGAGCACGTCGCCGCCCTCGAAACCGATGATCACGCCGGGCCGGCCGGCGCGCCGCGCCGCGTCCGCATCGGCGGGAGCGCGAATGATCGCGAGATCGTTGACCTCGGCCGCGCGCTTGATTTCGGCAACCTGGCGCATCGCGATGTAATGCAGATGTCCGCTCGCGGCGCTGCCCCGCGCGCGCAGCCTGCCGCCTTCCATCCTGATCAACGGCCGGTCGGAGATCGCCGCCATCGCCGCGACGGACAGGCCGCCCTGCCGCATCTCCGCGGCAAAGTTGTTACGGCGCCATGCATGGCTGTGAAAGTCGGCCGAAAGCGTTGCGGCGAGCAGCGCCGCGGCGTCCCCGGCGGCGTCAGCGCCGCGCGGTGAGAAGCTCCCGGCGATTGAAGTCTCGTCGCAATACCAAAGGCCACCCCTTAATCTGATCCGAAGCGGACACGAACGTCCTATACATGACCGATCAAACTATACAGCATCGAATCGATCTTCTCCCCGGTGGGAGGGCGTAACGGCTGGGCGCACACGTACGATTGTCGATCTGACCGTCCGGATTTTCAATCTCTTGCTCTTTCCGGGGGGGCAGCCCCGGCGCCGGTTACTTTCTTTTGCGCGGCCAAAAGAAGAGTAACCAAAGAAAAGGCCTCCTTGGTGAGCCGCGCCTGACGGCGTTCCCTGTGTTACTCGACGAGCCGGGCGGCTGTGGAACTCGCTCTCGTCATGAAGAACATGCGAGAGCTCAGACAGTCCTCGCCGACTGCCCCCGACTCGCCTGTGTTACTCGGCGGCTTACAAGGTGGAACACAAGACGAGCGTCGAGAATGAATTGCATCGGTAAATTTTCGCATAAGGTAGTTATGTTACCCCTTAACCCTTCACGCCTTTGTGTCCTCCCGGCACTTTAGAGTGACAACCTCATACGGCGCTTGACTGTGTTATGGGCTTCTCATAGTCGTGAGGATCTTTTGATGCCGTCCTGTCTGATCTATTTTTCTTGCAGCTTCGCAAATGCTGCTGCTCTCGCGTGCAATGAAAATGGCGAAATTGCGAATGCTTAATTCCTGGTTGGGCTGATCGAAGGCGCCCCGAATCCCGGTCTTCGCACTGGAAGTGAAGAAGCAGGCAGCGTCGTACAGTAGTTCGCGGACCAGGCGTTCACATACAAGTTCGTATCGCCTGGCGTAGCTCCGTTCCTGAAATGCCTCGTCCACGCTGAACGGCTTCAGGTCGATTCGCCGGGTAGGCCTCACCGACGTTTTGTGTTCTTCCAGCATGAAGATGTAGCCAAGCCATGGCTTCTGCGAGGGCCTGAACACGCCTTTCTTGTAGGCGGTCCAGAAATCGGTGGCATTTCCAACGGCTTCCTCAACGCGGTTGTTGAAATTGTTGCCGAAACTGCCTACCTGCGATTTCACTTCGACGGCCCCGACGAGATCTGAGCCGGACACGATGACCAGGTCCCATTCCTTGGTAGGACGGAAAAAGCCCGGCAGGGTGCGTTGCTTTTTTTGCGTGGTAAATATCGTTGCGTCTGAAAGCCCGGCATCGCTGACGATGTTGGAAACAAGTTTCACGAAGCCGTCAGCGTGTTTGCCACCCGTGACTGCACTGCGGTTTCCTGCGTCCTTCTGGCCGCTCTTCTCCCCCTGCCGCTTGTGCTGGTAGGTGCGCGTCTTCCAGTAGTGCTTGACCGCCTTGCCGAGTTCCGCCTCAACGTCGAACAAATCACGCCTCTTGGTGGTGGAGCCGAACCGCGTGGCCAGAGAAGAGTTTCGGGACGTCCCGCTCGATCCGTCTTGCAGCCATCTCGAAGTAATGCGGGTCCACTTCCACTCCGATGCTATTGCGGCCCCATTTGGCGGCGGCAACGTTTGTTGTTGCCGATCCCATGAAAGGGTCGAGTACGGTGTCACCGACGAAACTAAACATTCTGACGAGGCGCTCGGCCAGTTCAATCGGATAGGGCGCGGGGTGGTGCTTGGTGGAAGCGCCGGTTACGCCCGCCCAGATCTGCTGGAACCAGACCTTGTGACGCTCGGCGGGAATCACGCTCAGAATCCGGGTTGCCACCGACGGGCTGCGATAGCCGCCGGGCTTGCGTTCCATCAGGATGAATTCGATGTCGTTCTTGATAACGCTGTTCGGCTCGTAGGGCTTGCCAAGGAAGCCGCCGCCATTGCCGCTTGCTTCATACGCGGCATTTGCGATTTTGTGCCAGATGATGGGGGCGAGATTGTTGAACCCGATCAGTCTGCAATGTTCCTGAATGGAAGCATGGAGCGGCATGACTACGTGCTCGCCTTTGTTCTTGCGCGGCGACAGGCAGACATCACCGACTACACAGACAAGTCGACCACCTGGCACCAGCGCGCTAAAGCACGCGTGCCAGACCTTATCGAGTTCGGTCAGAAATTTCTCGTAGTCCTCGATGTAGCCCATCTGGCCTTCGCTCGGGTTGTAGTCCTTGAGCGTCCAGTACGGAGGAGAGGTTAATACCAGATGAACGCTGTTCCCTTCCAGAAAATCGATGGTGCGTGAATCGTGCCGATGAAGATCATGGGTTGTCGGTATCTGGGATAGCTGCCCTTCAATTGCCGCCGTGAGCTTCGGATCCTTGGCGATTCGGGACAGATCAGTCTGGTGATCCGTGATATCCCCAATTCCCGACGGCAACCACTGCGCGTGGTCAATTACGAGCTCAGTCTTAAGGGCGGGCTTGTTCATGT
>JAYWDM010000337.1:0-4711 GCA_043779885.1 Betaproteobacteria bacterium
ATTCCCGTTCTTTGCGCCGCCGCATCAACCGCGGGCGACGGGCGTGATCGACGACGGCACACGCAACTGATATCCGGTCGAACAGTACCGCCCCGTGTCCGGCGCCGCGCACGCAAAGTGGCGGCGCCGGGACCCTGGGGTTGCAATGCGTTGAGGGGGATATCCATGAATTGCCTGCGCGTGTTTCGGTTTGCCTCGGCCGGGATCGTGGTGGTGGCCGCGTTGTCGGGCCACGCCGCATCGGCAGCGTCCGTGCAGCCGGCCGCGTCGCTGGCGCCCGCGATATCGACGAGCGGCGACGACAGCAGTGTTCGGGAGACAATCCGCTGGCTCGAAAGCAGGGTGCAGAAGGATGCTGACGATTTCGTCGCGTACAACAAGCTCGGCGCGCTGTACCTGCAGCGGCTGCGCGAAACCGGAGATGCGACTTTTCTGGCGCAAACCTTCCGGGCGGCGCGTGCGTCGTTGGCGGCGCTGCCTGCCGGGCAGAACAAACAAGGGTTGAATCTGCTGGCGCAGGCCGAATTCGCTGCGCACGATTTCGTCGCGGCCCGCGATCATGCGCGGACGCTGGTCCGGATGGAACCGGACAAGGCTTATCCGTACCAGACTCTGGGCGATGCGCTGCTCGAATTGGGTGACTACGACGCCGCGGAGGCGGCGTTCCGCCGGATGCAGGAACTGGACGGGGTGCAGAACATCACGCGGGTCGCGACGCAACAGCGCCTCGGCAGGCTGGCGATACTGCGCGGAGACACAGCGGCGGCCCAACGCAGCTTCGCCAGGGCGCTCGAACTCGCCCTGGCGCTGCCGGTGCCGCCGCGCGAAACCGTCGCCTGGTGCCGCTGGCAGTTGGGAGAAACGGCATTTTCGCGCGGGGATTACGCCGCTGCCGAGCAGCACTATCGGGATGCGCTGATCGCGTTTCCCGATTACTTTCGGGCGCTGGCGTCGCTGGGTCGCGTGCGCGCAGCCCGCGGCGATCCGGCCGGCGCGCTCGCGCACTACGAAAGCGCCGTGAAGATCCTGCCCGACCCGGCGTTTGTCGCGGCGTTAGGCGATCTCTATCTTTTAAGCGGGCGCGAGCGGGATGCCGCGCGCCAATACGACCTGGTCGAGGCGATCGCGCGTCTCGGTGCCGCCGGCGGCGCGCTCTACAACCGCCAGCAGGCGCTGTTTTATGCCGACCACGACCGCAAACCGGAGGAAGCTTACGCGATGGCCGTGCGCGAGTACGCGGTCCGGCGTGACATTTACGGCGCGGACGCCGTTGCCTGGACGGCGCTCAAAGCCGGCAGAATCGGCGAAGCGCAGGCCATGATCAAGGCTGCCCTGCGATTGAATACGCGTGACGCCCGCTTGTATTATCACGCGGGGATGATCGCGCACGCCGCGTCGGATATGACCGCCGCGCGCGATTTCTTCGCGCGCGCTTTGGCGCTCAACCCGCAGTTCGACCCGCTGCAGGCATTCGTTGCACGCAAGGTTGCACAGGCCGGGATCGAGGCCATGGGCAGCGCCGCCGCGGCCATTTCCCATGCCACGCCAAACCCGATCGCCGCAGCGCGGCGCTGACGCCATGGGCGCTCGCCGATGGCTCGCGCGGCACGGGTTCCGCAACGTAGCCGGCCGACTGGTCCGCTTCGTCGCGGCGCTCGTGCTGCTCATCGATAGTTCGTCGGGCGTGGCGCATCCCCTTGGCAACAATACCGTCAACCGGCAGGCAGCGATCCACATTACGCCGGCGCTGGTGGAACTGCGCTATGCGATGGACATGGCGGAAATTCCAACACTCGTGCAGTCGCAGGCGGCCGATACCGATCAGGACGGCAGCGTGTCCGACGCCGAGTGGGCGGCCTATGCGCGGACGTGGGCGAACGAAGTCGCGCGCGAGCTCGAGCTGGAACTGGACGGCAAACCGCTGGGAGTGACTTTGCGCGAGCCGCGCTGGTCACTTGTGCCCGCCGCCGCCGGGCTTTTCACGTTGCGGCTGGAGGCGGTCTTCCGCACCCCCGTGGACCGCGGTCTTACGCAGTTTCGTTACCGCGATCGCTACAAGCCCGCGCAGATCGGGTGGAAGGAGATTTATGTCGCGCCGGGGGACGGCGTAACCATCAGCAGCGCGAACGTCCCGCAAACCGATCGCAGCGAAGGATTGACCCGGTTTCCCGCTGCGTCGGGGGCGAGCTTTCCCAGCGAGTTGAGCGCCGCTGCCGAGCTCGTGATGCCACGCCCCGCGTCTCGCGTTGCGCAAGCTCACGCGAGTGCGAACCTGCCGCGGGCCGCGGCGCCGGCAAGCTTGAGCGCTGCGCAGGCCGCTGGTTCCCCGAGCGCTGCAGCGAACGCGAAAAAAGACAGGGACGCGCCGGGGTCCGCCATTCTCACCGTGCGAACTTCACCGGTCAGTGACGGTGACCTCCAGCCGGCACCGTCCGGGCTCTCGCCGGTGCCGTTACCCCGTACGATCCCGGTCTGGCAAGACGCCGGGTCGTTTTTCCGGCTCGGCGTCCACCACATCGCCACCGGCTGGGATCATCTCGCTTTCCTGTTGGGATTGTTGTTGCTTAGTCACTCGCTGCGGCAACTGGTGAAGGTCATCACAGCGTTCACGATTGCCCACAGCGTGACGCTTGCGCTCGCGGCAAACGGCTGGGTCACCCCGCCCGGCGCGCTGATCGAGCCGGCAGTCGCGCTCACCATTGCCTACGTCGGATTCGTCGGCTTGATTTGGCAACGCAGCCGGCATTCGGTCACGCTTGCATTCGGCTTCGGGCTCATTCATGGCTTCGGATTTGCCGGTGCGCTCGCCGAGTCGCTGGGGGAGGAGACCGCACGCAACGGCGCGTGGCTCGTGAATCTCGCAAGCTTCAATCTGGGGATCGAGGCATTTCAGCTGCTCCTGGTTTGCACTCTGGTGCCATTGACGACGCTAGCGGCGCGCTATGCCTGGTCGGGCTCCGCGGCGCGCTTCGGTTCACTCGGCGTGCTTGCCGCCGGCGTCGGCTGGTTTGTCGCCCGCGTGGCGGACACTTTATAGAGGTTTCCCCGGCGCTCGTCCGGCGGTCGTCGCATGGGCAATGACGGCGTCGACGGCGGCCGCGATACCTTCACCAGCGGTATAATTGCGGCCGTTGCGCGCCGCCGATGCGGCATGACCGCGCGGGCGCGCACGGCGCCGCTGGCTGCCGGCAAATGGACCTTGCTCACGGGGCAGTAAGTCGGCGATTTCCGGGGCGCCGCCTTCAATTGCCTGAACGTTGTCCCCGTGCGTGGGTAAAAAAATGCCGGATGAGGAATCCACCAGCCGATTCGGTTCGTATCATGTGTATTGTATTTTGCGCGGACGGCGGCAGGGGGAGCGATCGAAATGGGAAACCAGCAGGTTATCGACGCGCGGTGGGCGTTCGGGGCGGGTGCGATGACGCGCAGGCGGGTAAGCGGGCGGCAAGCAAGGTCACCCGCGGCGACGCCGCGCTTTGTTCACGGCGATGCCGCGAAAGGGGCCGCCGCTGACCCGCTTGCGGCGCTGGTCGAGCGCATGGCCGCCCGCGACGAAAGCGCGTTGGCCGAGTTCTATGACGCGACGTTGGGCAGGGCGTACGGCATGACATTGCGGATGCTGCGCGACGCCGCGCTGGTCGAGGAGGTCCTGAGCGACGCGTATCACCAGACGTGGCGTGAGGCAGGGCGCTACGACCGCGCACGCAGCGCGCCGCTGACCTGGCTCATGATGATTTGCCGCAGCCGTGCGCTGGACGCCCTGCGTGCCCGGGACATCGCCGTCGCGCACGAAGATCCGGTGACGCTCCAGTACGACGCGGACCAGCAGCGCGGCGATGACCCGCTGGACCTGCTGACCGCCACGCGGTCGCGCAACGACGTGCATGTCGCGCTGCGCACGCTTACGCCGTCGCAGCGGCAGATGATCGGGCTCGCGTTCTTCCGCGGGTTTTCACATCGGGAAATTGCCGAGCAGACGAAAATTCCGCTCGGTTCAGTGAAGAGCCAGATCCGCCGCGCGGTCGACGCGCTGCGCGGGGTGCTCGGCAAGGACGCGGGGGAATGACGATGGGCTCGACTGGAAAATCTGCGGCAGCGCGAAAACCTCTGACACGCGACATCGAAGAGGCCCTGGTCAACGCCATGGCGCCGATCCGGCCGACGCGCGCACGCGCGGCGGCGATGCGCACGCGGCTCCTCGACCGGGTGCGCCGCGAAAGGCAGCAATTGGTCACCGTGCGCGCGGCGGAGGGCACATGGGTAACGCTGGCGCCGAAAATCGCGATGAAGATGCTGAACGACGATGGCGTGATGCAGGTGTTCCTGCTGCGACTCGAGCGGGGCGCGCGGATACCGGCGCACGAGCATCCCGGCGAAGAACTGTGTCTGGTGCTGGAGGGTTCGGTGCGCCTGGGCGACGTCGAGGTCAGCGCCGGTGATCTGCATGTCGCCCCGGCCAGAACTGCGCACGGCGACGTATACAGTGCGACCGGCGCGTTGCTTTTCATGCGCACGGCGTCCGGCGCGGTATCACACCATCCGGCGCGGTGACCGGCCCGGCGCGGCGGCGCCGTTTGCGCTGCCCTTATTCCGCCTTTAAGCCCGCGTCCTCAACAACCTTGGCCCAGCGCGCGGTTTCGCTGCGGATCAGTGCGCCAAACTCTTCCGGCGTGCCGGTTTTTACCTGTGCGCCCATCGTGTCGATGCGGCC
>JAYWDM010000338.1:0-4706 GCA_043779885.1 Betaproteobacteria bacterium
CTAACAACTCTGGACGCTGTACGCGGATTGCACGGTCTTGGCGGCGCCGCGGGCGCTGGTGCCGCGTGCTGTAACGCGATAAAGGTTTACCTGACTGCAGCCTGTGCTGCTGCGGCCGCCGATGGAGAGGTCCGAACCCGCCAGGCGTTTATCCTTGGCGAGCAGCTCGATCACATAGCGCTGGTTGCCGGTCGCATCAACTTTGAGCGAATTCGTATCGCTCCAGGTCATGCTCAGCGGGTCGATGCTGTTTGCCGCGAGATAGCCCGCCGGGTAAATGTAGGGGCTGACCGAACTGCTGTAAGTCGTAAACCCGCCGGCCTGGAAATTGGTACTGGTCCCCAACCACGCTTCGGCGGCGGCCACCGCGGTCTCCGCCTGATTGAGCGCCGCATTCTGATACTGCAGATTGCCGGCGAGGCGAAACTGCGTGCCGGATGAATAGAACGCGGCAACCCCGGTAAGCATCAGCACGGTGATCACGACCAGCGCCACCACGAGGGAAGCGCCGCGCTGTGTATGAAGTCGCGCCGGACAGGCTTTGTGCATGGCAGGCTCAGTTGCGCAATTGCGCGGTGGTGATGAATGCGAGGCGCCGGTAGGAGTCGTTCGGCGTAATTGTCACGTCGCCGAGGGTGTAGCTCCTGGTGTTTACCACGCCTGGCTCAGGGGTCAGCGAGCGCACGAGTATCGAAATGCGCACCGAGTTCACGTCGTCCCACTCGCTCGGGTCGGTGGTGATGCTCGTTGCGGTCGCGCTTACTGCGTTTGCGTTCTGGTAGATCGTCTTGCCGTCGGTCGTCAGCCGGCCGAACTGCACCTGCAGGGTATCGACACCCGGGGCCACCAGCTCGGGGTTGCCGATCAGCGGCCCCGGACGCAGCGTGATCCGGTAGAGCCCCGGAATCCGCGGGCTCTCGGTCGAGGAGAAGCTGTAGGGGCTGATGTAGTAGATGACGACTTCGAGCGTGCGGTCCTCGTTCGGCACTTCAGTGAACGTGGGCGGCGCGGAGCCGAGAAACACCTGGCCGCGTTCATACGCGGAGCGGAAATAGACCGTGTTCGCCACCAGCGCGGTCACCGGCGCGAGCGAAACGCGCCTGATCACGAGCACGTCGCCGCCCGCATAATTCGCGGCCAGTATGCACGTGCCTGAAAAAGGATTGGTGTCGTTCGCACCCCAGATGCCCTGCCGCACGTTCGCCGAAAAGCCGTTTGCGCAGTCGCCGGTGACGACCCCGGCGCTCGCCCCGGTCGGCTCGGCCCACGTCAGCGACCGGTAGCCCGCATGCATGACATCGCGCCGCAACGCGTCGAGCGCGCTGCGTCCGTTCGTTTGAATATCGGTGCCGCGGTCGTTCGTGCGGCTGTTGGCGGAGGCGTCGACCAATGCCGCGGCGAAGCCGAGGCACAGCACGAGGCCGATCATCACCGAAATCATGAGTTCGATGATGGTAAAGCCCAGCATCATGCTGGCAGGCGTTGCGCGCGCGGGGCAGTGCAGTTTCACGGTGTCATCCTCACTGGTACACGGTCTTGCTGGTCGTATAGGAAAAGCTCTCGGTCTTGGCGGCGCCGCTCGCGGGTACGCCGTCGCGCCGGTCGACCCAACTGACGACGATCTGATAGGTTGTCGGATTGCCGACGACGGATTGCGCGATCTGCGCGGTGCCGCCGGGCAGCGCGCTGCCGACCGTGGCGGCCCACTGCGCAAGATCATTTACCGCGAGTTCGGCCGCAGTGCAGGCGTTTACCGCGCAGTCCTTCGCGGAGGTGACCGTAGTCCCCGCTGGCAGCGCGTAGGCGCCCGTCGTGGCGCCATTCTTGTTCGCCTCGATTCTTTCGGCAATGTCGCCTGACAGCACGACCGCCTGGGTCCGGAAGCGCCCGCTCTGGTTGAACTTCATCGCGTGCATCGTCAGCATGGCGGCGCCGAGCAGCGCGAGCGCGGACACGGCCATGGTGATCAGCACTTCGAGCAGCGAAAATCCGCGCATGCGGGCGGGCGTGCCGCAACCTGCTCTCATGTCAGTAGGCCCGCACATAGCCATTTGAAGTCACCTGTATCGTGCGCGATGGCGACGAAACCGGGCCGCCAGTGACGGTAAACGCGCCATTGCCGGTGACCGCCCCCACGGTACTGAATCGTGTCACCGCGGCGGCGGCGGTGATGGGCGTGGTGCTGCTTACGCCGTTGCGCACGCGTATCGGGTTCGGCACCGTTGCGCTCGCCGTATCGCAGACATTGTCCGCATTGGCGTCGATGCAGACCACCCAGCCCGTTTGCCAGGTGGGCGTGGTCGCACAGTTCGATGAATTTGACACTTTGGCGCATACGATGACCGGCGCATTGCGCATGATCGCCTCGCCGCGCGCGTAATTCAGATCGGCTACCAGCGTCGAGACCGACGAGGTCAGCCGCGACTTGCTCACGAAATCCTTGAAATTCGGCGCCGCGATGCCGATCACGACGGCGAGGATGCCGACCCCGATCATCAACTCGATCATGGAAACGCCCCGTGCAAGGCGCCTGGCCGTATGCCGGTCGGGAGTTTTGCGCGCCGCTGACATTGCTGTCTCCTTGTCTGAACTCTTGTGTCCGCTTGACCTTCCATTCCCCGTGCGCCGCTGAGCGCAGGCACGAAATGGAGCGCCGAATCCGGCGGAATCGCTGGCTTCAACCCAAGTAACGGACACAGGGCGCGCAAACTTGAGTCCGGCGGACGCACGGCGAGGGCACGGCCGACGGACGGTCGGGTGGAAATCTTTCACGCTCCGCGTCCGTGCGCGCCGCTGGCGACGAGGCAGGTTGAAATTTGCGCCCGCCATCCATGCGCGGGACGCGGCGGAAAATCAAAGAGTTGCCGGGGCCGCGTTATCTGTGGGAACGCGGCCGGACTCCCGCCACGACATGCGGCGCAATGGCACGACTGCGCGAAGAGCCACGGTGACAGCCGATTCACGACGACCGACGGGCGGTAATGGGCAATCGATACCGAATCGAATGCGGTGCCGACGCCGCGCCTCGACCAGCGATCCGCCCCGTGGGTTAGAATCGCCGCACTCTTGCCCCGTTTCAATTACTTGCGGAGATACCCATGCGAATATTGAGCTGCCTGCGGTATCGTGCCGGTGCCGGCGCCGCGGCCATTGCCGCTCTGATGCTTGCCGGCGCAAGCGTCGCCCAGGAGCAGTACCCGAATCAACAGATCAAGATCGTCGTGCCGTTTCCTGCCGGCGGCGGCACCGACCTCACCGCGCGCCTGCTCGGCGAGCAATTGCGCAAAGCGCTGGGGCAGTCCGTGGTGATCGACAACCGGGCCGGCGCGAGCGGCCGGACGCGAGCAGTGAACAGGGTTCCCGCTTGCGGGATGTGAACGTCCGCGAGTCGGAAGACGCGCCGTCGAATTGCGTCCGCAGCGCGCGTCTCCGGGGTCGCATCCCCTGAAGGGGCCCCTGCTTCGCCCTTCGACGGCGTATCGGCACGCAGTCGGTGGCCAAGGCGGCGCCGGACGGCTACACGCTGCTGGTCGCGTCCGGCGAGATGGCGGTCAACCCCCATCTCTACAAGAACATGGCGTACGACTGGGAAAAAGACCTGGCCCCCATCACCAACCTCGTGAAGGTGCCGAACGTGCTGGTGGTCAACGCCGACGTGCCGGCGAAGAACCTTCAGGAACTCATCGCCTACGCGAACGACAATCCACGCAAGCTGACATTCTCGTCGAGCGGCATCGGCAACCCGCAGCAGTTGACGGGCGAGCTTTTTAACAAACTCGCGGGCGTGCAAATCAACCATGTGCCCTACAAGGGCGCGGCACCCCAGATTGCCGACGTGGCGGGCAAGCACATCACGATGACCTTCGTGAGCATCGCCGCGGCACTCCGACGTAACAAATATTCATAATCCCACCGGCATATTCGCCGGCTTTTAGGAATACAATCACTTCGCGCATATTAGTCAGCCGTGCAGGTTTACCGTTTGGGCCCGCGGACAGGTTATGGGTATCCGCCACCTTCTCAACATGCTGGTTAACCCGAAGCTAAGGGTAGAGGCGGCGCTCGGGCGCGAATACGCGGCTTACCGGCATGCGTCGGAAACGGACGGTGAGTGCCCCGATCCTCACGTCATACTCGCCCAGGTCTGGCTCTCCCACAAGGCGAATTCGACCATGATCGATCCGAACGAACCGTCCTCCCGGCAGCGTGCATTCGCACAGACCTGGCAGTTTGCAGTCATTCCATGGCCGCAGAATGTGCGCGCATTAGGCCTCAATATTCTCCATGAAGAACGACCAAACCTGATTCATAAATTCCCTGAATACACGCGCGAACTCAACGACCTGCTCGCGCCCGTGCTGAAGAGCAGGCAGTCGAGCGAGTTCCTCGCACAATACGAGAAAACAAACCCCAATGTGTTGTATGAGGCTTCCGCGGAATCGGGCACGGGATGGTTTTTCGAACCGCTGTGACCGGTCGGGGGAACCGCACTGCGGGTTTTGCTGCAAGCGGCTTTTGACCCGGGCAGCGGCCGGCAAACGGGATCAACCGGCAGGACGAGGCGGGGCCGACTTAACAGTTAGTTGAAGAACACATCATGCTGTCATCGCGGTGAGCCGTCAGCCGCGAGCGTAGCGTGGCGGTCAGCGCGGCAATCTCGTATTTTTCGCAATCAACGAGTGACGAGATTGCTTCGTCGCCTTTGG
>JAYWDM010000339.1:0-12817 GCA_043779885.1 Betaproteobacteria bacterium
ATCCCCGGGACGGGTCATTCTTCGTATTGGGAAAGTCCCGACGCCTTCAATCGCTCGGCGCTCGCTTTCATCCGCAAGCACTAGCAGTTTGTTGAAAATCGGCAGAGACTGTCATTGCGAGGAGCCAAAGGCGACGAAGCAATCTCGTAACTCGTAAATTGCGCAAAATACGAGATTGCCGCGCTGACCGCCACGCTACGCTCGCGGCTAACGGCTCACCGCAATGACAGCGTGATGTGTTTTTCAACAAACTGCTAGGAAATGTCCAAACGGTTTTGCTGCCGTCGTGCCCGTGCAGCAGTGCGTAGCCCGGAAGGAGCGCAGCGCATTCCGGGGTTCCTCGCCCGCAACCATCTATTCCCGGATTTCATTTCATCAATCCGGGCTACGCTTTCTGCGTCATGCAGCGCAGCGTTCATGACAATGACATACTACGTGCGACGCTGAGCATTTTGTCACGGTCCGGGCGGCGCGCCGGCGCAAACCGGGGAATTCCCGACTGTCCTTGTCGGGAAGCTGTACATCACGCGAACTTCGGCGTGCGAAATTTCACGCAAATGACAATAATGCGAGCGCTGTTGGCTGGCGCGATACGTGCTCATGCCATACCGGCAAGCGCTATGACCGAATGCGCTCGCAGTCGGCAGGGAATTTACTCCTGCAAACGGTGAGACATTCGTCACGCCGAGTGGGGCGGGTTGCGGTATTGCTTTTATTACAACAAGGAAACATCATGCAATCGATATTTCGAAATTACCTGGCTCTTGCCGCGATGGCTGGCGCGCTCACGTTCCCGGCCGCGATGGCGCATGCAACCGCCGTAGTGACGCCGGAAATTACGTATACGTGGACGGGCGATTGCCTGGACTGCAACTTTCCGGTAAACACGGCCACGCCCGCGTCAGCGACGTTAGTGCTGCACAATTACACGCCGGGCACGGCATTGACATCGCTGTCGCAGGTCGTATCGTTCCATTACCACTCGCTCTTGTTCGATCTTGGCACGACCTCACCGTATTTCGTCAGCGGCAATATACCCGCGGCGGGAGGCGCGGCGGCTTTCGATCTCAGATGGCTCGGCGGAACCCAGGCGAATGATTCTTACGAGTTTCATACTTACACCAATGGCGCATGGCTCTTCTTCGAGAACTTTGCGCCCGCGGATATGGGCAGAAACGGCAATTTTCAGGCGCAGGTGCCCGAGCCGGCCACGCTCGCACTGCTCGGCCTTGGGCTTGCCGGAGTCGGATTCAGCAGGCGCCAGAAGGCGCAAGCGCAGTCTCGCCAGCGCTAATGCGACCCCCGCTCCGGCGGGGTCACGGTTTTTCGCGGCCGCGTCAAGCGGCTTTGAGCTTGGCGCCGCGCGCAGCCACGAGACCAGGCACGCGCGACGCGCGCACGTAGACGTAACCATCGAACAGTCGGCGCTGGGTACGGTAGAACGCACCCTGCTCCGCATGCCACACGCCGTTGTTGTTCTGCACCGACGCTGCAACCACGAGCACTCCCGACGGCATCGCGATCCGGATCGGCGCATCGGCCGCGGTTGATGCGCGGGTGACTGCGTGCACCAGACTGCCTTCGATACGCGCCGCTACCGCCATGCAGAGCGAAACGGTGAGCGGCAGCGCGCGGTGCGGCTGGCCGTTGGACAGCATGCGGCCGGTCATATCCACGCTGTCGCCGCGAATCATTTCGCCGGACAGGGACGGCGCGTCCTGCGGCCCCGATACAAAACCAACGAACGGCACGACCCGCTTCTTCGCAGCATCGGCAGCGTCTTTCCCTATGCCCATCGCGATCGATGCGGCGATACGGATCTTGCCGAGCTTGTCGAGGAGTTCAGTCGCAGCATCGAGCGTTTCCGGCATCTCGGTGCCAGTCAGGCCGAGGTCGCCGGCGTTGAGAAAACAGCACGCATTGGCGGCATCGACCAGGGACGCGCGAATCTTGCCGACGCCGGGCACATCGAGCGTATCAATTACATTGCCGGTCGGCAGCAATTTGCCCGTCGTTGCGCCCCCGGGCTCGCGAAATTCGAGTTTCACGGGCGACCCGCTGCCGGACACGCCGGGAATCACCAGCTCGCCATCAACGGCGGTCAATCCGTCGTCGAGCATAAAGCGCGCGTGGATGATTTTCTTCGTATTGGTGTTGTGCACGCGCACGAGCGCTTCGGTGCCCGCAACCTTGATCAATCCTTCGTCCACCGCGAACGGTCCCATGGCGGACGACATATTGCCGCAGTTGCCGCTGTAATCGACCTTCGCCTCTTTCACCTGCACCTGCGCAAACGTGTAATCGATGTCGGCATCCGCGCGCGTCGGCGGACCGACGACACACACCTTGGACAGCGACGAAATGCCGCCGCCCATGCCGTCAAGCTGGCGGCCATACGGATCGGGACTGCCGATCGCGGCAAGAAAAATTTCGTCCCACTGCGCGCGGTCGCGCGGCAGATCGCGCTCGTGCAGCACGATCGCATTGCTGGTGCCGCCGCGCATGAATACCGCCGGAATCCTCAACTGCTTCATGAATTGGCTCCTTGCATGGATTGCAACAAATAGTCGGTGTCGAGTTCGCCGATCGACGGACAACCGAGCAACGCCATCACGCGGTCGACCTCGGTGCGCAATATGCCGATCGCGTGCGCGGCGCCCGCTTCGCCACCCGCCGCTATGCCATACAACGTTGCGCGCCCGACGAAGGCCATATCGGCGCCGAGCGCCAGTGCCTTCACGATGTCGGAACCGCGGCGTATCCCGCTGTCGAGCATCAGCGTCAAACGCCTGCCGACGGCGGCGCGAATTGCCGGCAGCGCCTCGATCGGCGACAGCGCGCCATCCAGCGCACGCCCGCCATGGTTCGAAATAAATACGCCGTCGGCGCCGTTCTCCGCGGCAAGCAAAGCGTCGTCGGCGCGCATGATGCCTTTCACCAGCAATTTGTGCGGCCACAACTCGCGCAGCCACCGCAGGTCTTCCCAGTTGAGCGCTTCGCGGCGGGCGCGGAATTCACCCATCGGTTTGGCGATGATCCTGCCGCCGACGTTGGTGTCGAGGTTCTGGAACCGCGGCACGCCCGAATCGAGCAGTGTGCGCATGAAGACGTTGCACAACCAGCGCGGGTGCAGCGCGCCGTCCACCATGTTGCGCAGGTTGAGTTTGAAAGGGATATTGAAACCGTTGCGCTGGTTGTATTCGCGGTTGGGGTGCACCGGCAGGTCGGTGGTGACGATCAGCGCTTCGTAGCCGGCATTGAGCGCGCGCGTGACCAGCGCCTGCGCCGCTTCGCGGTCCTTCGACATGTACAACTGGAACCAGAGCGTGCCGCCGGCCGCTTCCCGCGCGACTTTCTCGAGCGGCTCGAACGACGCGGTGGACAGCACGAACGGGATGCCGGCTTCGCGCGCGGCGCGCGCCAGCGCGATGTCGGCGGAGAACCCGTAGAGCCCGGCGGCGCCGGTCGGCGCGATGCCGAACGGGCATTTGAACGTCCTGCCGTATACGCTCACCTGCTGCGAACGGTCAGCGACGTTGACGAGCGTGTGCGGGCGAAAGCGAATGCGCTCGAACACCGCGCGATTGTTGCCGAGCGAGACATCGTCTTCGACGCCGCCCGCGAGGAATTCGTAGGCGACGCGCGGCAGGCGCCGTTGCGCGATTCTGTGCAGGTCTTCGATGTTTAACGCGGCACGAAATGACATTGCAGGCGGGCAATCCGGACAGGCAAGGCGCAAAGTATAGCAAAGCGCCCTGCCGCCCGCGGCGACCCGTTGCGGCGGCGCGTGGATTCGCTACAATGCGGGTTGCCCAACACCGAGGCCCTTCCATGAAAACCGCCACCCGTAAATCCAGCGTCACGCGGCTGCGTCCCGCCGCCAGGCCCAAACTCAAGTCGGTGCACAGCCGCATCGACGATGCCGAATGGCAAGCGCGCGTCGAACTCGCCGCCGCCTACCGGCTTACCGCAATCATGGGCTGGACCGACATGATAGGCACCCACATCTCATGCCGCATACCGGGCACGCACGACAAGTTCCTGCTGAATCCTTACGGCATGCTGTTCGAGGAGATCACCGCGTCTGCGCTGATCAAGGTCGATGTCGACGGCAACAAGCTTTCCGAGTCGCCGTATAACGTGAATCAGGCCGGCTTCACGATCCATAGCGCGATACACATGGGCAATCACAATGCCGACGCCGTCATGCATCTGCACACCGCTTATGGCGTGGGCGTTTCGACGCAGAAACAGGGGCTGCTGCCGGTCACGCAGATGGCGCTGACGGCGCTGAATCTCGTGCGCTATCACGATTATGAAGGTGTTGCGTTCGATCTTACCGAGCGCGAGCGTCTCGTCAAGTCGCTCGGCGACGGCGGCATGCTGATCCTGCGCAACCATGGCACGCTGACGGTCGGCGCCACCATCGGTGAGATGTTCCACCGCATGTACCGGCTCGAGCGCGCCTGCAAGTTCCAGATCCATGCGATGACCGGCGGCGCGGAATTGAATGCGCTGCCGCGGGAGATCGTCGACCATGCGATCGATCAGGGCCGGCAGATTTATGCCAAAGGCGGACAGTCGGAAGGCGGCAATCTGGTGTGGGCCGCGATGAAGAGAAAACTCGACCGCGACAACCCCGGCTACGCGGTTTGACCGGTGCTGGTGCGAACCGGATGCGCCGCATGCGCGGCGCTTTTCATTGGTGCGGCGGGTGCGGCGCTGGCGCAGCCGGTCTATCCCGCCAAAGCCATCCGCTACGTCGTGCCGTTCCCCGCTGGCGGCCCGCTCGACATCGTGGCGCGCACGATCGGTCAGGAACTCGGCAAGACCTGGGGCCAGCCGGTCATCATCGATAATCGTCCCGGCGCCGGCGGCAACATCGGGGCTGACCTCGTCGCCAAGTCACCGGCCGACGGCTACACAATACTGATGGGCGCGGTGAGCACCCACGCGATCAACGTCACGCTCTACAGCACGCTTGCCTACGATCCGGTGCGCGATTTCGCGCCGGTCACGCTGATTACTTCGGTGCCCAACGTGCTCGTGCTGCATCCGTCGCTGCCGGTGAAAAACGTGCTGGAACTGATTGCGCTGGCGAAAGCGCGGCCGGGGCAGCTCAACTTTGCATCCGGCAGCACCGGCAGCGCGGGGCATCTCGCGGGCGAATTGTTCAAGACCATGGCCGGCGTGGACATGGTGCATATTCCCTACAAAGGCGCGGCACCGGCAGTCGTCGATCTCCTGGCCGGTCACGTGTCCCTGATGTTCGACAACATGTCCTCCGCGCTGCCCAACATCAAGGCCGCGCGCGTGCGTGCTCTTGCGGTGACGACGCTCAAGCGTTCGCCGCTGCTGCCGCAACTGCCGACGATCAGCGAGGCGGGTCTGCGCGGCTTCGACATCAGCACCTGGTTCGGTATTTTTGCGCCTGCCGGCACGCCGCCTGACATCGTCGCGAAACTCAATGCCGAAACCGTTCGCATACTCAATACCCGGGACATCAAGGAGCGGCTCCTCGTGCTCGGTGCGGAGCCGGTCGGCAACACCCCCGGCGAGTTCGCCGCGTTCGTCACGGCGGAAATCCGGAAATACGCGAAAGTCGTCAAAGCCTCCGGCGCGAAGGTGGATTAGCCGTATCCGGAATTTCGCCGCGGCAGCCATGGTCCCCTCGTGCCGGCGCAAGCCGGCATGGAGCCGGGTGCTGATTAGTCACCAACGCCGGACGCGATAAAAGCGCGCGGCCGGCGGCATACCCCGAAAAACCAGCATGTATCTGATCGTCCTGCTCAACGTCGTTATCCACGGCTGCCTGACCGGCAGCCGCGTGGTCATTGCGCTTTTCGCCATTGAGATGGGCGTCAGCGCGTTTTCAATCGGCATCATGGTCGCCCTTTATTCGGCAACCCCGCTGCTGCTCGGCGTGACCGCGGGACGGGTGACCGACCGCTATGGCGTGCATCCGCCCATGCTTTTCGGCGCCGTGCTCTGCGGCTGCGGCCTCATACTGCCTTACCTGTGGCCGCATATCGCGGCACTCTATGTTTCGGCCACGGTGATCGGCACCGGTTTTGTCTTTTACAACGTCGCCGTGCAGAATCTCACCGGCGCATGGGGCCCGCGCGAAGATCGCGCGAAAAATTTCAGCACGCTGTCGCTCGGCTACTCGATTTCCAGCCTGATCGGCCCGCTCGCGGTGGGTTACATAATCGAATATTTCAGCCACGCGCAGGCGTATCTCTGCCTGAGCCTGTCTACCCTGATCGCGGTCGGCATCCTGCTGGGCTACCGCAAAATCCGCGAAGCCGAGACCCCGCCGGCCGCCGCGCACACGCAAAGCGCGTTCTCGCTGCTGCGCCAGCCTGAATTGCGCAAGGTGCTGATCACCGGCGCCATGCTCGTCACGGGATGGGACCTCTACATGTTCTACCTGCCGCTTTACGCGCATTCGATAGGGCTTGCGGCTTCCACCATCGGCATCATCCTCGGCACGTTCGCGGCGGCGACGTTTGTCGTGCGCTTCAGCCTGCCGCGGCTCACCGCGCGATTCACGGCGCGGCGCGTGCTCGCGGTGTCAATGTTTTTCGGCGCCGCGTTTTTTACCGTGTTCCCGTTCGCGCATAACGCGTGGCTGATCGGCGTGCTCTCGTTCGGCATCGGGCTCGCCCTCGGTTGCGGCCAGCCCATCACGCTGCTGATGAGCTACAACCGCTCGCCGCCAGGACGCACCGGCGAAGTCACGGGCGTGCGCATGACCCTGAATCACTGCACGCATACCGCGGTGCCGGTGATGGCGGGCGCGCTGGGGTCGACGCTCGGCATGGCGCCGGTATTCGTCATGATCGCGGCGATACTCGCCGTCAGCGGCTACCTGAGCGGGACGGTCAGACGCACCGGCGAAGCGGCGACACCTCCCGCCTGATCTTGCTGCGCCGGAAAAACCGCTCCCCTCCCCCTTGATCGGGGAAGGGGTTCCTTTCATCACCCCAGCGCGGCGCTGCGTCCCGCGATGCGTCCGAACACCACGCCCGACATGAGGCCGGTGCCCAGCGGGTAGTTGTAATGGAACAATCCGCCGACCATCTCGCCGCAGGTGTAAAGGCCCGGCATCGGTTTCCAGTCAGTCGCCACGACCTGCGCGTCCGGCGTGATTTTCAGTCCGCCGAACGTGAACGTGATGCCGCCCGTCACCGGGTACGCGACATACGGCGGGGTGTCGAGTTTCTGCGCCCAGTTCGTTTTCGCCGGCTCGATGCCCTCGGTGTGCATGCCGTCCAGCACCGTCGGGTCGAACTTGCCGTGCCCGGCTGCCGCGTTGTATTCGTTGAGCGTTTTCATCCCCTGCTGGTGGTCGACCTGCAGTTGTTTGACGAGACCTTCGAGGGTATCGGATTTGAACGGCACGCTGGTGGAGTAACGCGGTTCGAGCAACTCGAGCATCTTGCTGTCGAATATCTGGTAAATCAGGCTGCGCGGCTGCTTGAGGATCATGCCGCCATACTTCGCGTAGGTGTACGAATTCAAATCCGCGCCCTCGTCGACCCAGCGTTTGCCCTCGACGTTGAGCATCACGCCATAGGTGTATGAAAGCCGGTTCGTTTTGTCGGTCAGGTCGCGGCGGCCGTAATCGGGTGCTTCGGCATTGATGGGGGTCGCATGACAGCCGCCCCAATGGCCCCACGGCATGGCGCCGATGTCCATCGCCATCTTGAGCCCATCGCCATAATTGAAATTCGAACCGCGCACCTTGGCGTGGTCCCAGGGGTCGCCGAGATAAAGCCGGCGCCACGCCGGGTTGGTCTCGAAACCGCCGCAGGCCAGTACCACCGACCGGGCGCCGAGGTTTGCCATGCCGTCGGGTCCGCGCGCGACCAGTCCGTTCACGCGGCCGGACTCGCCCTGCGTAAGCCGCATCGCGCTCGTCTCGTAGCGGATCTCGATGCCCATCTCCGCGGCGGTTTCGAACCACGTCTTCGACAGGCCCACGCCTTCGTGCACGGTACGGATGATGGGGCCTTTCGGCCACTTGATTTTGCCGCCGATGCGCACGCCCATGACCGAGTGCGCGAGTTCGAAATGCATGCGCCCTTTTTCCTGCAGCCAGCACATCGCGTCATACGATTGATCGATCAGTATCGTCGACAGCTCGGGATCGCTGCGGCCGCTGGTGACGCGCATCAGGTCTTCGCGGAATGCTTCTTTCGTATAGTTCCCGACACCGGTGTGGAAACCCGGATACTTGTCCTCGGCGTCCGGCACGAAGCGATCGAGTTCCTTGACGTCGTTATACACATGCCGGAATATGGCGCCGCTGAAATGCGTGTTGCCGCCGCGCTGAGTCTCGGGCGCTTTCTCGAGCACCACGACGCGCTTGGCGCCGTTTTCCCTGGCGGAGACCGCCGCCGCGAACGCGGCATTGCCGCCACCCACCACGATAACGTCAAAATCACTCATGAATTCGTCCTTGAATGCGGTTTAAGTTTATGCAGTATCCAGATGGAACTGCCGGAAAAACGGTTCGCGGCATGACAGGAGACATGACGACTGACCGCGCCGGAAAAGCGGATTCGAGTATGCCGTCGCGGGTACGCGAGTGTCAAGGCGCGCCGCCCGTGAAATGACATTGCGCCGGCTCCACCTTACAATGTCGGGCGATGGCACAACCGCGCCGGATGACGATCTCTGCACCACGTGCCCCCCCCAACCAGGAGAAGCCGCATGAACTTCGACCGCCGCGCAGTTGCCGCACCGACCCGCGAACTCGCCGCCTGGATAAGCGCGCTGCGTTATGACGATCTGCCGCAACGTACGCGCGAAGTCGTGCGCATCGCGATACTCGACACCCTCGGCGCAGGCGTTTACGGCTTTGCGACGCCGTGGGCGCAAATGCTGCTCGCGTGGGCGCGCCGCGGCGGCGCCACCAGTGAGGCCACCGTCTGGGGCGACGCCAACGCCACGCTGCGCGCGGCCGATGCGGCGATGGTCAATGGCATCGCGGCGCACGCGTTCGAACTCGACGATTATCACAACGCCAAGCTGCACCCGGGCGCGGTCGTCATACCTGCCGCCATCGCGGTTGCGGAAAGGCTGAACAGCACGGGCGCCGAACTCGTCACCGCGATTGCCGCGGGTTATGAAGTCATGATTCGCTCGAGCCTGGCGCTCAATCCTACCGCCGCGCGTTTGCGCGGCTGGCACCTCACCGGCGTATGCGGACCGTTCGGCGCGGCGGCGGCGTGCGCGTCGTTAATGAAGCTCAGCACGGAACAATGCGCCTGGGCATTGGGACTCGGCGGGACGCAGGGCGCCGGCCTGTGGGCGTTCAACGCCGACGGCACCATGAGCAAGCGGCTACACGCGGGAAAGGCCGCTCATGCGGGCGTGCTTGCGGCCGAACTCGCGCAGATGGGCTTTACCGGACCGACGCAGATTTACGAATACGCCGACGGCGGCGTATTGAAGGCGTTCTCCGACGCATCCGACCCGGCGCCGCTCACGCACGATCTGGGCGCTACCTACCATCTCGACAAAACATCGATCAAGCCGTACTCATGCTGCGGCAGTACGCATTCGTATATCGACGCCGCGCTAGCGCTGCGCGGAAAATTCGGCGCCGCTTGGGATGCGGCGGTGCCGGTGCGTGTGGGCACCAGCAAAGTCGTCGACGTGCAATGCGGATTTGACTACCTGCCTTCGAGCGCACTGAATGCGCAGATGAGCCTGCGCTATGTCGTTGCCGCGGCCTTAGTTGACGGGCAGGTGCTGCCGGCGCAATTCAGCGACGCGAAAATGGCCGACCCCGCGCTCGTCGCGCTTGCCAACAGGATGGAACTCGTGCCCGACCCCGAACTCGATAAGCTGTATCC
Source organism: Betaproteobacteria bacterium (assembly GCA_043779885.1). Lineage (GTDB taxonomy): Bacteria > Pseudomonadota > Gammaproteobacteria > Burkholderiales > SG8-41 > PALSA-1004. Next base: position 9,867 of record JAYWDM010000339.1, read on the forward strand.
GCAAGATTTCGCGGGCTGGGTCGCGGCCTCGCGCAACGGCAAGTGGGAACGCGTCAACATCCTGAACCCGACCGGCTCCGTGCATTCCCCTATCGACGCGCAGGGCATCACGGCAAAGTTCCGTGGCATCAATCCGCAACTGCCCGCCGACAAAATCGCCGCCGTTGCGCTCGACATCGAACGGCATTCCGTGCGCGAACTGCTTGGATTGCTGTGCGCGCCCGGCGCCTGACCGACTCGTCTTCGCTCGCGCGCATGCACGCGCAGCCCGGATGAATGAAATGAAATCCGGGGATGAATTTTTGCGCGCGAGGCACCCCGGGATGCGCCGCGCTCCTCCCGGGCTACGTTCTGCCACACATCAAACCTATCGGAGGAGCATTATGTATCGCCACAGCATCATCGTTACCGCACCCGCGCTCGCCCTTGCGCTTGCCGCCGGCCATGCGCCGGCGCAGCAGAAAGAAATCAAATATCCGACCAAGCCGATCCGCATCATCGTGCCGTTCGCCGAGGTGGACGCGCCCGGACTCGTTAGCCGCAGGCCCGCTCGCGGGACGGGCGCGCGTGCCGCCGGGTTTCAGACGGTGGCGATGACGACGCCACAATCCTACCCGAGCAAGCCCATTCGTATGATCGTTCCGTTCGCACCAGGCGGTGGCACCGACATCGTCGCGCGCGCGATGGCGCAGAAGCTGACCGAATCGCTGGGACAGTCGGTGGTCGTCGACAACCGCACCGGCGGCGGCGGCACGATAGGCGCGGAAACCGCCGTGCGCTCCGTCCCCGACGGCTACACACTCGCGATGGTGTCCGGCAGCTACGCGACCAACGCCGCGCTGTTCAATCTGCCGTACGATCCGGTGAATGATGTCACGCCGATCTCGCTGATCGGCGAAACCGGGTTCCTGGTCTCTCTGCATCCGAGCGTGCCGGCGAAAACGATCAAGGAGTTGATCGCGCTCGCCAAGTCGAAAGCCGGCGGCCTGAACTACGCGTCCACCGGCACGGGCGGCATTACGCATCTGGCCACCGAACTTTTCTGCACCATGGCCGGCGTGAAGATGACGCATATTCCCTACAAGGGCACCGGCCCGGCGATGATCGATGTGCTCGGCGGCCAGGTGCAGTTGATGTTCGGCGCGATGCCGGCAATGGCGCCGCAGCACAAGTCCGGCAAGCTGCGCGGCATAGCGGTGACCACCGGCAAACGCAACGGCGCAGTGCCGGACATCCCGACGGTGGGCGAAACCGTGCCGGGCTACGAGGCGATTCTGTGGTACGCGTTCTTCGGGCCGAAAAATCTGCCGAAGAACGTCGTCACCCTGCTCAATGCCGAGATCACCAAGGCGATCTCCACGCCGGAAATGAAGGAGCGCATGGCCGGCGAAGGCCTCGAACCCGTGGGCGGGCCGCCGTCCCGGTTCGGCGACGTGTTGAAGCGCGACGTGCCCAAGTGGAGAAAAGTGGTGCAGGACGCCAGCATCAAGACGATACAGTGAACGTGCGCGCGGCTTTGCGTCGTGACAATTGGATACAAATGAGGACCCGGCCGGGTCAACGCCGGTTGTCTGCCGGCGTTTTTGGTAGTTCAGCTGCTCTTATCGGCAGCTTCACATTAACGAACTGGAGCAGAACTATGTTTAACGTTAAAGCATTAGTCGCCGCCGTAGCCGTGACGTTTACCGGCATCGCGTTCGCGCAAACCGCGACGCCAGGCATAGACAAGCGGCAGGCAAACCAGGAAAGACGCATCGAGCAAGGCGTGAAATCCGGCGAGCTGACGAAGAAAGAAGCCGCGCGCCTGGAAAAACGCGAAGGCAAGCTGCAGGCCGACAAGGAAAAAGCCGCGGCCGACGGCAAGGTCACGAAACAGGAACGCCGCCAGTTGAATCGCGAAGCGAGCCGCGACAGCAAGGCAATCTACCGCCAGAAGCACGACGCGCAGAAACGGAAGTAACAAGCCGCAGTGCATGAACAAACCCGCTGACGGCGGAATGGCACTTACTTAAACCAATACGCTGGGTAACACTGAAGAATTCCTCACTCCGTCTTTCCGGCGCAGGCCGGAATCCAGGGCGAAAATGGATTTCTAATACACCTGGACCCCGTGTCGTAGCACGGGGTGACGAGCTACATACCCTTAAGTAAGTGTCGTTCTGGTCTGTCCCCTATTGCCCTCGCCGGCATGCTGCCCGCCGCCAGATCTACGCGGATTTGCACCGCCATTCACACATCGCCCCCTACGCCGCAATTCCGCCCAGCCCCTGCGGCATGCGCAGCAGAAAAACAAGCCCGGAAGGAGCGCCGCGCAGTCAACGAGAGACGCAGATTGCGGACAATCAACGTTACCGGATTCTATTTCATTCATTCCTGCTACGCTTGCTACAATCACGCATGGCGTCCGACTCGGATCCACTATTTGAGGCCGATACCCCGCTCGGATTTCGAGTTCGGGTTGACAAAACTCGTTGGGAGTTGATCGTGAACGAGAAGCATCCCGTGATGAAGGGTCGCGAGCAGGACGTAAGAGCGACCCTGACGAATCCAGACGAAGTACGGCAAAGCAAGACCGCCAGCTCCGTTCTCCTGTTTTACCGAATGGAAAATTCAAGGCGGTGGGTCTGTGCAGTGGCGAAGCGATCAGATCGGGAAGGTTTTCTAATCACCGCGTATCCGACAGATGCAATCAAGGAAGGGGCAAGAATATGGCCGAAATAAAAGTGTTTTACGACAAAATCGGTAACACACTCACCGTCTGGTTCGCCGATCCGAATCTGGAACATGTTTCGGAAGAAACGGGGGACGAGGTTATTTTGATGAAGGACCGTTCCGGCAATGTTATCGGTTTTGAAAAGCTCAATTTTACCGCCACGGGTGCGGATCCGCTCCGCCTCTCGTTCGAAACCGCGACTGCCTGAAAAGCGGAGACGATTGCCGGCAACCCGTCC
>JAYWDM010000340.1:0-4673 GCA_043779885.1 Betaproteobacteria bacterium
ATGCATGCGCGCGGCCTTGATCAGCAATTGCGCAAGGTTCATCGCCACTCAAAAGCAAACGGGAAAGTCAGTATAGACTTTCCCGTTGCGGTTAAGGCGCGGTCGCGCGACCGGCTTGGCGTCAGGCGGCGGCGCCTATCACGCCGCGCATTTTCTGCATCGCCTTGTGTTCGATCTGCCGGATACGCTCGGCAGAAACACCGAACTCGGCGGCGAGGTCATGCAGTGTCGCCTGGTCCGACTCGCGCAGCCAGCGCGCTTCGATGATGCGCCGGCTGCGCGCATCAAGGTTCGCCATCGCGTCATCGAGGCCTGCGGTCTTGAGACGCGCCGTTTGCGCGTGCTCGATCAGGTTGCCGGGTTCTGCGGCAGGATCCGCGAGATAGGCGATGGGCGAGTAGTTGTCCTCACCGTCGTCGCTCAGTGGCTCCAGCGCGATGTCCTGGCCGCCCAGGCGGGTTTCCATTTCAACCACTTCCTCGGGCTTGACGCCAAGTTTGCCCGCCATGACCCTGACCTCGTCGCTGCTGAGTGTATTAAATCCGGGCTTCATGCTGCGCAGGTTGAAAAACAGTTTCCGTTGCGCTTTGGTGGTCGCGATTTTGACGATGCGCCAGTTACGCAGAATGAATTCATGCATTTCGGCGCGTATCCAGTGCACTGCGAATGACACCAGCCGCACGCCGCGTTCAGGGTCGAAGCGTTTGACCGCTTTCATCAATCCGATATTGCCTTCCTGGATCAGGTCGGCTTGCTGCAGGCCGTAACCCAGGTAGCCGCGCGCAACGGAGACGACCACGCGCAGGTGGGACACGATCAATTGCCGCGCGGCGTCGAGATCCTCATGGTCGCGCAAACGCAGCGCCAGCGCATGCTCTTCCGCCTGCGACAGCATAGGGAATCGGTTGACGGTCTGAATATAGCTATCCAGACTGCCGCTGGTGGACGGTATCGGTAACGCGTAACTTGCCATGGTTAGAATTCCTTTCCGAAGCTAGTTTAGCACTCTCGCCATGTGAGTGCCAAGCGGTCAGAAAGTTCCTTGCGGAGGGCTCGGTCCCCCGGCTTCTGAAAAATTTAAATTAATTTAAAAACAATTACTTATCGATTCCCTGGTCGACCTGCGCCAAGTGCCTGCCAACGGACAGCCAGGCGCCAAACCAACCCAACACCGCAGGAATCAGCAGCAGGCCGATGCCGTCGACCGGTTTCAGGTGCTTGAGCTGGACCAGGGAAGTGTAGACATGCGACAGCTCGCCCAGGTTATGGTTTACCAGCCACACGCCGCCGCCTACGACCAGCCACGCCACGGCGCCGCCCGCACATCCCTGCAATGCGCCGTAATACAGGAACGGCCGCCGAATAAATGCATTGGTGGCGCCTATCAGCTTGATCACTTCGACCTCTTCGCGCTGGGTCAGGACCTGCAGGCGAATGATGTTGAAGGTCACTGCAATTAATGCCAGCGCCAGCAGGAGGCCCAGGATCGAAACGACCAGGCGGGCAAATCGCAGCGTGGCATCCAGTCGCCTCGCCCATGCCGCATCGAGCTGCGCGTGGTCGACACGCGGCCACTGCTTGATTTCGTCACGCAATGCGTAGAGCGCCTGCGGTGTATTGTCCTTCGCATTGACGACGAATGCATCGGGCAGCGGGTTTTGCGGCAGGCCGTCGATCACATCCGCCAGTCCGCTGGATTGCTTGAGTTCCTGCAAGGCCTGATCGCGCGGCACGAAACGGTAACGCTGCACGCGTGCATGCTGCTTCAGGCGCGCGTCGATTTGCGCCACCTCGGCGCGGCTCGCGTCGAGCGCCATGAATAGGCTGATCTGGGGCTCCGCCGCCAAATTGCCCGACGATGCCTGCAGATTATCGATTACGACGTAGAGCCCGACGGGAAGGCTCAAGGCGACCCCGATCACGACGATGTTGAGCACACTGCCGAGCGGCGTGCCGGCGAGCCTGGCCAGCGTTGCAACGAGGCAGCGGGCGTGCTGCGCGAGCCACGCGGTCATGCGGTTGCCGCCAATGCGCCCAGGCGCAGCGCAATCACGCGCGGATTCAGGAGCGTCAGCAGCGCCTGATCGTGGGTCGCGACCACCACCGTAACCCCAACCTGATTGAACGAGCGGAACAATTCGCCGATTGCCGCCGCGTAATCGGCGTCGAGATTGCCGGTCGGCTCATCGGCGAGCAGGATGGCCGGACGATGGACTATCGCACGCGCGACGCACAACCGCTGCTGTTCGCCGCCTGAGAGCGTAATCGGCATTGCTCTCTCATGCTTGAGCAGGCCGACCTTGTCGAGCGCCGCGCGCACCCGGCGTGCCGCGTCTTTTGCGGCGTAGCCTGCGATCTGCAGCGGCAGCGCGACATTGTCGAACACATTGCGGTCAAACAGCAGCTTGTGATCCTGAAAAACGAGCCCGAACTTGCGCCGCAGAAACGGTACCGCCCGCGGATGCAGGGTGCCGACATTCTGACCGTTGACGATAATGCTGCCTGCGGTCGGCCGTTCGATTGCGACCAGCAGTTTGAGCAAGGTGGTTTTGCCGGCGCCCGAATGACCGGTGATGAATACGAGTTCCCCGGGTTCAATCGTGAATCCAATATCCTGCAGTGCCTGGTGACCGCCCGGGTAGCGCTTGGAGACGTGACTGAGGGAGATCATGGGATCGAGGATCGAGGATCGAGGATCGAGCAGCCAAAGGGGGATTGCCTCAATCCACAATCCTCGTTCCTCAATCCTCTACTACCCCAGCAACGCATCGACGAACTCCTCCGCATTGAACGGCCGCAAGTCGTCGAGCGCTTCGCCGACGCCGATGAACCGCAGCGGAATCGGCGGCTGCCGCCCGGCGCTGGCTCGCAGGTGCGCAATCGCGCAGATCACGCCGCCTTTTGCCGTGCCGTCGAGCTTCGTCAGCACGAGTCCCGTGACGCCCAGCGCGTCGTCGAATGCTTTGATCTGATTGAGCGCATTCTGGCCGGTATTGGCGTCCAGAACCAGCAGGATTTCATGCGGCGCGCCGGGGACGGCTTTGGCTATAACGCGTTTGATCTTGCTGATTTCCTCCATCAGGTGCAATTGCGTCGGTAACCGCCCGGCCGTGTCGGCCAGCACAATGTCGATGCCGCGCGAACGCGCCGCGCTGATCGCGTCGAAAATCACCGCCGCCGCGTCGCCGGATTGCTGCGAAACCACCGCCACGTTGTTGCGCTCCCCCCATACCTGAAGTTGCTCGCGCGCCGCGGCGCGAAATGTGTCGCCCGCAGCGAGCAGAACGCTTTTGCCCTGCTGCTGATAAAATTTTGCCAGCTTGCCGATCGACGTTGTTTTGCCGGCGCCATTGACGCCGGCGAGCATGATGATGAATGGCTCGTGGGTCGTCACGTCGAGGGGTATCGCGACAGGCTTGAGCAACGCCAGCAGCGCATCGCGCAGCGTCGTCTTGAGTTCGACGCGTTCGCGCAGGCCGTGGCGGCGAACCGCGCCGCGCAATTCGGCAAGCAGGAAATTCGTTGCCGTTACACCGACATCCGCCACCAGGAGCGTGGTTTCCAGTTCCGTGAAAAACGCTTCGTCGATCGTGCCGCGGGCGAACAGATCGGAGAGATCCGTATTGAGCAATTTGCGCGTGCGCGCCAGGCCCTGCTTGAGCCGGGCACCCCAGCCCGCGCCTGATTTTTCGTCCGCTTTCAGGAAACTAAACATGAGTGACGCAGTCAGAGGTGAGGTTGGATGAGCCGGACGAGCGCCGCGCGCGGTCAGTATATCGAGCACGAACGCAGTATTTAACTTAAAATTCTAGCCGGAAAGCATCAGCCGGGCTACCCATCTTCCCATTTTCGAGACTCCGCATGTTAATCGCGTTATGCAGTAACACCGCGCGTGCCGCGCTCTGCGTGCTGGTTGGCGCATCGTCGTTCGCCGCGGCGCACGCCCATGCACAAACGCACGAGCACAAGCTCGCCAATGGGTTGCGCGTGATCGTCAAGGAGGATCATCGCGCGCCCACGGTCGTGTCGATGGTGTGGTACAAGGCGGGCAGCATCGACGAATTCAACGGCAGCACGGGTGTGGCGCACGTGCTCGAGCACATGATGTTCAAAGGCACCCGGTCGGTACCGTCGGGCGAATTCTCGAAACGGATCGCGGCCGCCGGCGGCCGCGACAACGCTTTTACGTCGCGGGACGCGACCGGCTACCATCAGCAGCTGCATAAATCGCGGTTGCCGCTTGCGTTCGAGCTTGAATCCGACCGCATGGCGAATCTGCAGTTGTCGCCGGAAGAATTCGCAAAGGAAATCAAAGTCGTGATGGAGGAGCGCCGGTTGCGCACCGAAGATCGCGCGCAGTCGCTGGTCTACGAGCAGTTCATGGCGACCGCGCTCACCGCGCACCCGTACCGCGCGCCGGTCGTCGGCTGGATGAGCGATCTGGAAAACATGGTCTGGCGCGATGCGCGCGACTGGTACGACCGCTGGTATGCGCCGAACAACGCGACCATCGTGGTGGTCGGCGACGTCGATCCCAAGGACGTGTTCGCGCTGGCGGAGCGCTATTTCGGCGCCATCAAGATGAAGGTTCTGCCCGAGCGCAAGCCGCAGGATGAGCCCGCGCAACGCGGCATCCGGCGCATCGTCGTCAAGGCCCCGGCGGAGCTTCCGTC
>JAYWDM010000341.1:0-4664 GCA_043779885.1 Betaproteobacteria bacterium
GCAGCACGCCGCCGTCGGCAAACACCAGCGTGGGCGTCGTATCGACGCCGGCCTTGGTGGCGAATGCATCCACCTGGTCGACGGGGTTCGCGCAATCGGTTCTGCCCGAGGGACGCAGGGCCCTGAGCATCCAGTCGTCCCACGCCTTCGCCCGGTCGGTCGAGCACCAGATCGATTTTGCAATGCCGGTCGAGCCCGGAAACTTGGCCTCGAGCGGATAAGGAAAGACATAGATCGTCACATTGCTGATTTTGTCGAGTTCAGCCTCGAGCTGCCTGCAGAACGGGCACATGGGGTCCGAGAACACCATCAACTGACGCTTGCCGTCGCCCTTGACACGCTTGATGGCCATATTGAGCGGCGGCAGGTCCTTGACGTTGAGCGCGGTCAGTTTGCGCATGCGCTGCTCGGTCACATTGCGATCGGTTTTGGTATCGACCAGCACGCCGTAGATCATGAAACTGACTTTCTCATCCGTGTAATGCAGATTCTTGTCGACGTAGACTTCATACAGTCCGCCAAAAGGGGTCTTCACCACGCTTTGGACTTTGGTCCCGAGCTTCGCTTCCACCAGTTTCCGTACACTGGCCTCGTCGGCCATGGCGACGCCACAAGTCAACGCAACAAGAATCAGCACGAGATTTTTTAACATGATGGCTCCACCGGCTGGCAACAGCGGCGAATTGTAAGTCATTCCGGCGGGCTGCCGAATGCCGCTCATCGTCCCGCGTTGACCGCAGGTCAGGCCGCGCCGGATTTCCGCGCCGGACGCGCCGCTAGCGCTTGCCGATGGCCGCTTCCTGAACGCCGATAAAACTGTAGTCGCAAAATCCCGGATCGGCTTTGCCCTTGATCCTCTCGTACACTTCGTCGGGATCACTGAGGACCGCGGAGTCGAACACGCGCGAGTTGACGGCGCTATACATGATGCAGGCGCCGCGCTTCTCGTCGAACTCCAGACAGGAATGCACGGTCGTCATCACATACATGCCGGCGACGTTGTCGATGAAATGAAGCGCTTTGCCGGTCTGTACGACGGTCACGGTGCGCGCACCCGCCAGACGCGTATATATCGCCCGCGCGGTGGACTGTTTGGCGTCGACGCCCTGAAAATGCATCAGCGAATCCGCTTTGCCCTCGACCATGATCGGGCCGCCGCTGACCGGATCTGTTTCGTAACCCTTGTAAAACGCGCAGTGAACGTAGCGCGACCGCGCGAGATAAGTGAAGTCGGTGGCGTCAGCGGCGCACGCTGCGCCCGCGAACCCGATCGCGGCGACAGTCAGTACGATCCCACAAAATCGCGACTTCATTGTCGATAGATATCCGGCTTATGCATAGGGCAGACCCCGTGCCGAATCGAGTTTGCCCCTTTCCGGCTGCACTGTCCACCGGCTGCAGAGGCGCTGCCCCCGCTTGACACCCATACCGGCTGCTGGCTACCCTCGACCGTCAAATTCAAAAGGTTAGCATGGGCCAGACAGCGGTCGAAAAGGTTCTCGCGCGCGCCAGCGGCGTTGCCACGTTGCGCGCAGGCGACGTCGTGCAACCGGACCCCGACTTCATCATGATTCACGATGGCGTTGTGCGCGGCGCCAAGCGCGAACTCGACGCGATCGGCATCGACCGTCTCGCCGCCCCCGCCAAAGTGGTCATGGTAACGGACCACGAGGTGATTTACGGTAGTGCGCGTGCAGCCGAGATGGGCGCCTATAACCGCGCGGCCGCCAAAGCGTGGGGGGTCGCGAATTTTTTCGACGTCGGACGCGGCGGTCACGGCCATATTTTCCCGATGGAGTCGGGCATGCTGCTGCCGGGCATGTTCTATTTCGACAACGACCGCCACGCCACCAACGCCGGCGCCATCGGTGCGTTCGGCTTTCGCATGGGCATGGAAATCAGCCGCGTGCTCGCCACCGGCACCAACTGGATCACGGTGCCGAAATCGGTGCGCCTGACGCTCACGGGCAGGCTCGCGAACGGCGTATACGGGCGCGATCTGGGTTTTTATATTGCGCGTTTGCTGCAGCAGGGCGAACTGGATTTCGAACTGGATTACCGGGTGCTCGAGTACGCAGGCGAACTCGAGCAATTCAACCTCGCCACGCGCACCGCATTGTGCAGTTCGCCGACGGAAATGCGCGCCTACGGCGTATTCTTTCCGCCGTCCGCTGCCATCCTCGCTTTTGCACGTGAGCGCGCGCAGCGACCGTTCACGCCGGTCTATCCGGATGCCGACGCCGTCTACGAAAGCGCGGCGACGCTCGACATCAGCGCGCTTGAACCGCAGGTGGTATTGCCCGGAGGCGTGCACCGGGCGGTCGATATCTCACAAATTGCCGGGCAGCCTGTCGATCACGCGTTCATCGGCTCGTGCGGCTCGGGCATGTACGAAGACTTCGCGGTTGCCGCGTCGGTGCTCAGGAACAGGTGTGTCGCGCCCGGCGTGCGCATGTTCATCGCGCCAGGCTCCGAGCAGTCAACGAAGCGGCTAGCCGCCGATGGCCTGCTGAATATTTTCATTGAGGCGGGCGCCATACTGCTGCCCGCCGGCTGCGGCCCGTGCAACGACGCCGTGGTCGGCCCTCTGCACTCCGGCGAAGTATCAATCTCCACCGCAACGAACAACAACGCGGGGCGTTTCGGCGCAAAAGATGCGCAACTTTATCTGGGCAGTCCCGCCACCGTCGCCGCGTCCGCGGTTGCCGGCAGAATCACCGATCCGCGCGGCGCCGCCACAAGCTGACCAGCCGTTTGTTGAAATTGGCAGAGACTGTCATTGCGAGGAGCCAAAGGCGACGAAGCAATCTCGTAATTCGTTGATTGCGCAAGATACGAGTTTGCCGCGCTGACCGCCACGCTACGCTCGCGGCTGACTGCTCACCGCAATGACAGCATGATGTGTTTTTCAACAAGCTGCCCAGCCGGTTCTGCGTCCTTGTTATTTTGCGGGAAGTCTCCAACCGGAACTTCGGAGTTGTTTGGGTGAGCGCGTGCTTGAACCGCCGCTCGGCCGCAGGATTCCCGGCTCTCGTCCATCGTCAACCTCGGGTCGCCACCAATCCCGCATGCCAGCATGGGAAATCTCATTCAGCTTACTTGCGAGAGGCAACGAATCCATTTCACGCCGATTCTTGATGAGGCAATTCGCACGTTTGCCTGAGTGCATGATTGTGGTTATGATATACATGTCACATGTATATTGTGGAGTTATTCATGCGAGTTGCCAAATGGGGAAATAGCCTTGCGGTGCGGCTGCCAGACGCGATAGTGAAGGCTCTCAAGCTCAAGTCGGGCGATGAAATCGAAATCGTCGTGACCGGAGAGCGCGAATTCCAGGTGGAACGCGATAAGAGCCGCGAGCGGGCACTGGCGCGGCTGCGCGCGCTGAAAAAACCGCTTCCCAGGGGATTCCGCTTTGATCGAGAAGAGGCGAATGCCCGGTAGTCGGTTTTTCGATACCAATATTCTGATCTACGCCTTCGCAGCGGATGATCCACGCGGCGCACGGGCCGAGGCGCTCTTAGCCGGCGGTGGCGTCATAGGCGTTCAGGTACTCAATGAATTCACGAACGTCACACGGCGCAAGCTGCGTTGGAAATGGGAGCAGATTGAAGCGGCACTTGCGGTTACCGACGAATTGCTCGGCCCGGCGCGTCCACTGACCACCGCCATTCACGCCCGGGCTGTCGCGCTGGCTCGCGACCATCGTCTGTCATTCTACGATGCACTGATCATCGCCGCAGCACTTGATGCGGATTGCGATGTGTTGTGCAGCGAAGACCTGCAGCACGGCCAGAAATTTGGCACACTGAGAGTCGAGGACCCTTTTCGACGACAGGTTTCATGATCCGGCCGCTACGGGCATTGAGTCGCAACGGCGGTACCGAGTCGACTGCTCGCATCAAGAGACATTGGCGAATCAGTGATGTTGCCCCACGGGCGTCCGGTCGACACTCAACTGCCGACGTTCGCATACGAATGCGCTATGACTCTTGATCGGCCGAAGCTGCCGTTGGCTCTGCGCGACATACGCGGCCGATATAGACCGGTCACCGGCCGCTGCCAACCTACGTGGAAGGGCAGCTTTCCGTCTCGGCAAATACGCTAAGGCAACACCCTCGCTAGGATTTAACCAAACCATATTCCTTCATTTGACTACGCACCTCCTGAATTTCGCGATTCAGTTGAATGAGGTATTCATTTGCGACCATAGAGAAAAGGTCTTCTCCGACCTTATCGAGTTTGATAGTGAACTCTCCGGTCCTGATCCGCACTATGAGCTTGTTGAAGGCACTTTTAACTTCGTTCGCATTGTCATCCGACAACGGAATGACAATGTCTCCACCTTCACCTTTAATATTGATGAAGTATTTCTCGTCGATACTGTCCACCGTTGCATTAAGTGTTTCCATAGATTTTCCCCCTCTCCCCGAATGCTTCTTTGCCGCCTTCTAATGTCCTCATGCTGATAGCTTTCCAGTCAAGAAGATCATCCGCCTTGCCGATATTCACCAGATTGTTCGTAAAAGGGTTGCCAATAAAGGTGCCGTATCCGGTTGGCCCATGACATCGATAAATCGAACAGTAGGGAAGTGTCCGCACAGCAATGTTTGCGTCGTGCGTGGAAATAAACACCCTTTTGCCTGATCTTGCCCGCTCCT
>JAYWDM010000342.1:0-4662 GCA_043779885.1 Betaproteobacteria bacterium
GTGCGTCCCCCGCCGGAACACCCGCCGGCAAACCGCGTCGTTGCGCCAACGACGGTACCCGCGATTTAGCTCTTAGTCACGGCCTGCGGCGTCAGCGTAACCGCCCGGCTTCAGCTTGCCGCGGGTTTGGGCAGCTCGCCCTGCTTCGCGCCGCTCACGATAGTCATTGCCGATGCCACCAGGGTCGCCACATCGGACAAATTGCTCGGCACGATCAGCGTATTGCCGGCCTTCGCCAGATTCCCGAACGCCTGCACGTAGATCTCCGCGACTTTGAGATTGGCGGCGTTCATGCCGCCCGGTTCGTTCATCGCGGCGGCCACGGCACGCACCGCCGCCGCATTGGCCGCTGCGATAGTCGTGATGGCTTTCGCCTCGCCTTCGGCGCGGTTAATGGCCGCGATTTTCTGCCCTTCCGACTGCAACACTGCGGCCTGTTTTTCGCCGTCGGCCAGATTGATTTCCTGCTGGCGCTGCCCTTCCGATTTGGCGATCAGCGCGCGCTTTTCGCGTTCCGCGGTGATCTGCGCCTGCATCGAGCGCAGGATCGCTTCCGGCGGTGTAAGGTTCTTGATCTCGTAGCGCAATACCTTTACGCCCCAGGTGCGCCCCGCTTCGTCGAGCACGGCGACAACCTGCCGGTTGATCTCGTCGCGGCTCTCGAAGGTCTTGTCGAGTTCCATCTTGCCGATCTCGGAACGCAGCGTGGTCTGCGCAAGCTGCGTAATCGCCGTAATGTAATTTGAAGAACCGTACGACGCGAGCCGCGGATCGGTCACCTGGTAATAAATAATGCCGTCGACGCCGAGCTGGGTATTGTCCCGGGTGATGCAAACCTGCTCCGACACGTCGAGCGGAACTTCCTTCAACGAATGCTTGTAGGCGACGCGGTCGAAAAACGGCCAGATGCCGCTCAGGCCCGGCTCCAGCACGCAATTGAATTTGCCGAACCGTTCGACCACCAATGCCTGCTGCTGCGGCACGATCTTGATCGACTCGATGGCGAGCACGATACCGAACGCAATGATGAAAAACGGCACCGCGTAAGAGCCCTGCCCGCTTGCTATCAGGGCCGCGGAGATGACGACCACAGCTATCAGCTTGGGAAACATGATGACCTCCGGTGGAGTTACGGATTGCGGAAAGCGGGCTGCAACGTGGGCGCCAAATCACGCCGGTCGCGTGATCGAAACATGCAAAGTATTGCCGTCGACATGCCTGATGTAGAGCACATGGCCCGCCTCCGCGCCCTGCTCGTCAAGCAATTTGGCGTCCCACAGGGCGTTGCGATAGCGCACGCGCGCGAGGCGGTCCCGCTCGTTGATCCATGAGTCAAGCACCACGCTTTGCCCCACGTCCAGGGCAACGCTCGGCGACGACGATTGCGTCCTGCGGTAGCGGGTCACCAATATGACGCCGGCAATCGCAACCGCGGCCGCGATTACCGACTGCAGCCAGAATGAAGAACCGGCATACGCGACCACGCCGCCGGCCAGCGCGGCGACGCCGATGACCAGCAAATACAGCGTGCCGGTTATCAGCTCCGAAATAATCAGCGCGATGCCGACGACCGCCCACCACCAGTATGTTTCCATCAGCCTCTCCCTGCCCGCAGGCCGCCTGCATCAGTTTATCAGTGTGACACATAACTACGACGCGTTCATGCGGGCGCTTGCACATCGCGCCCGACCTTCCGCGCCGCTGTTACGAACCGCCGCCACGCAGCCAGTCAATTATGCGGTCAGCCACCCGCTGCCAGTCCCGCTCGAGCATCATCGCATGCGCCATGCCCGGAAATATTTCGGCACTTACGCCGCGCATGCGCGCCGTCGATTCAATCATGGCGGGCGGAAAGAACGCATCCCGTTCGCCGCCCAGCACGAGCGCCGGCACATGCATTGCGCGCCCGACAAAAAATTGCTGCGGCCATGTCAGATCGAACACGGCGCGCTGCGACTCCGGTTGCATGCGCGCCAGATGCCTGCCGACTTCCTCGTCGGGAATTTCGTCCGAAAACACCGCGCGGCGCACCCCTTGCAGCGCAGCAAAGCCCGGATGCGAATACTGTATCCGGTTGATTTCACCGAACAGCATGGGATCGCGGGCCGCCAGCATCAAGGACGAACCGAGCAGGCCTTCGGGCGGTACCGACGCCATGAGCACGGCCGCGGCCGGATTGATCCGGTGCATGCACCGTTGCACTATCATGCCGCCCATCGAATGGCCGACCAGCACGAGCGGCCCGCCAATATGCCGGGCAATGCGAATCACGTCGGCCTCATAGTCATCAATGCTGGTGGCCGCCAGAGTTTCCCAGCCCGCGCTGCCGCCGTGACCGCGCAAGCTGAGCGCGTGCGCGGCGAAGCCGCGTTGCGCGAAATAGGGCAGGAAATAATCGTCCCAGCACCAGGCCGCGACGAACGCGCCGTGCACGAACAGCAGCGGCACCGGATGCGCAAGCGACGCCGGCACATGGCTGATCAGTTCGATGCCTTCGCTTTGCTCTACGCGTCGCATGCCGCCGGGTCAGTTCAGGCGCGCCGCAACGGTCTGCAGCTCGATTACCTGCCGGCGCACGCTATCGGCATCCCGCGCGACCGGCAGCATCGAGAGGTAGGCCTGCAAATCGAACAAGGCCGCACGGAAACATTCCAGATTGAGATAAATCATGCCGCGGTCGCGATATTCCTCCGCCAGTTCCGGCATGACGCTGATGATGCGGTCAACCGCCGGCAGCGCTTTCGACCACTCCTTGCGGTGCCAGTAAATCCCTTTGAGATTGCGCAATATGCGCACGATGATCTCCTTGTTGCTCGCCGCGGCGAGCATGTCCGCCACCATGGACCGTGTCGGCGTTGCGCCATTGCGCAGTGCTTTCACGCGCTGGCGCAATTCGTCGAAACTCAGGGAAGCGCCTTTGGCGTACGGATCGAGCACCACCGTGCCGTCACGCAACGGACATTTGACCAGAAAATGCGCCGGGAACGAAACGCCCTGCACCGGCAGTCCGACGCGGCGCCCGATCTCGATGTAAACCATGGCGAGGGTGATGGGAATCCCGCGCTTGCGATCGAGCACTTCGTTGAAGAAACTGTTCCGCACATCGTAATAATTGGCGGCATCGCCGGTGAATCCGTGTTCATCGAACAGAAACCGGTTTAACGCGATGACGGTGTCGGCCTGGCTGATGTCGGGACGCAGCCGCCGCCTGAGCGCCGCGGCCATGTCGTCAAGCCGCGCCAGGTAAGCAGCAATATCCAGATCGCGATACTCCTCCACAGCGATCAACAGCGCCGCTTCGGCGAGATTGATCGCCGCATCGTCACCGGCAACGATGCGCCGGAAGCGTTCGTCCTGCGGCGTCACGCGCGCCTCGCCAGCGGCAGATTCATGAGCAGATTCTGCGGCTTCATGCGCAAGAGGCCGTCCGGCGTCGCCGCCAGACCGAGGAATACGGGTTTGCCCGCCAATTCCGGGCGCACGTCCGCGGGATTGCCGAATTCGAGCCGGTATAGTCCGATGATGCGTCGCATGCGCGTTTCGTCCGCTTCGCCGCCATTATAGATATCATTCAGCATGGCGGTGGATTCGGTGTCCAGCCCGATGTGCCACACCCAATCCGCATCCGGAATCTCGCGCACCGGCGCCACCGTAACCGGTGTGTCATGAAAATGCGCCACCCACGCTTCGATCACGCGGCACAATGCGCCGCATCCCGCATGCGCGCTGTTGAGTTGTAATACGGTATCGTAGCGCTCGTCGCGGTTCCAGTATTCGGCGTGCGTCTCTCCATCCAGCACGTCCAGTTCAATGGTGCGCACCGGCATTTGCGCGCCGCTCAGCAGCTTGCCGAGGCTGCCCAGGCCGCCGCCGCTCGCGTGCATGGCGACGGTTTCGTCGTCGGCGAGCCGTATCGCGCCCTTATCCAGATTGACCCTCTGCCTGCGGAAAAACAGCTCCGCCGCGCGCGCCTTGAGGCCATCGCCGTCACCATCCAGAATCCCGCGCAGGATGACCTGCACCGTCTGGTCGATGAACAGCGGCGGCACGGCAACATCATGCCGGAACAGTCCGGCATAGAACGCCTCCAGCGACGGCGCCGCCAGCAATTGATCGCGAAAACGCAGCATGACGCGGTAGTTTTCACGCGCGTCCCCGTCGCGAATCGCGGCGATCCTGCGTGCATCGACAGCCTGCCGCGGCGCGTCCATGAGCGCCGCGTGCAACGCGCATTCAGCCGCGCATGAAGCGTCGACCGGCGCGAGTTCCGGACGCGCGTAATAGGCGCGCAGGTAATCATCGGTCACGACCAGACGCCCGGTGTCGCCGCGCGTGAGCAACCGGTACCCGCAACCGTGCCAGAAATCAGCCATGGCAGATTGGCAACGGGTAATGGGGAATGCGTGATGGGTCATGGGTAAACTCCTTCGCACTTGACCCGTCACTCATCACTCATCACCCATAACGCATAACCCTTCGTTGATCATTTTACCGGCGCTGCCGCATTGCGACTTTCAAGTTCCTCCCAGCGCGTGAATCCGCCCGTCAAATCGCGCTCAATCACCGCCAGCCGCGCCTGCAGTACTTTGACCTGCGCAGGATCGTCGCGATAAAGCGCCGCATCGGTCAGACGCCGCGTAACCGCTGCCTGCTCCTGCTCGA
>JAYWDM010000343.1:0-12696 GCA_043779885.1 Betaproteobacteria bacterium
GTCGTGTTCACCGACGGCGGACTGCAGGTCTCGACCGAACTTGAAGTTTTGCGCGCCGACGGCAGCGTGATTCCCGGTTTGTATGCGGCGGGATCGACCGGACAAGGCGGTCTCCTGCTCGAAGGCCATGGCCATCATCTGGGCTGGGCGTTTATCTCGGGGCGCATCGCGGGACGCAACGCCGCGGCGTGCGTGCGCGCATGATCTTCATCAGCCAAAGCGGGATCATCGACAACTCGCGCGCCGCGGACTGGGACGCGTGGTATCTCGAACACCTGCGCATCATGGCGAGCGTGCCGGGAGTGTCATCCGCGCAGCGTTTCAAGACTGGCACACCGGGCTCTTCGCCGTCGCTCGCGATCTACAGCGTCATATCGGCGGACGTGTTCAAGGACCCGTATTACCTCTCCGTGCGCGGCATGGGCGAATGGCAGGCGCTGATCGACCGGCGTTATTACAAACGCAATTTGTTCGCGGGACTCGAGCATGCGCCGCACGTCGCGGACGATGCGCTCATGCTGGTCGCCGACCGTGAGCGCGCTGAAGGTTCAATCGCGGGTATCGGCTTCACGTGGCTGCAATGCGCGGG
The DNA here is from genome assembly GCA_043779885.1 of Betaproteobacteria bacterium. Lineage (GTDB taxonomy): Bacteria > Pseudomonadota > Gammaproteobacteria > Burkholderiales > SG8-41 > PALSA-1004. The sequence goes on from JAYWDM010000343.1 coordinate 590, forward strand.
TATCGACCGCTCGACGCCGTATCGCGGCCTGGCAGTGGTCGCGGCGTCGGCATTGCCTGCACTGGATGCGAGCGTCGGCGTGTACCGCCCGGGGTCGCCGCGCATGACGCCCGCGCGCTGACATGCCAGGCACGCGCGATGCTGGCACAATGCGCTACTGGTCGCCGGAAATTGCCGCGCAGGCGACCCGCCTGCACTACGCTCGTTTTGCAACGCACCTGAAGGAACGCGCATGAGATTGCTGAAACCCGCGCTCGCCGCATCGTTGGTTGTATTGGCCGGCGCTGCACTTGCGCAAAGTTACCCAAACAAGACCATACGCTACATCGTGCCGTGGCCGCCCGGCGGCGGCGCCGACGTGCTGTCGCGGATACTGGGGCCGAAGCTGGCGGAGGATCTTGGCCAGCAGGTCGTGATCGACAACCGCGGCGGCGCTGCCGGCAATATCGGCGCGGAGCTGGCGGCCAGATCGCCGCCCGACGGCTACACGATAGTGTTCGCATATGCGGGCACGCACGCGATCAATCCCAGCATCTACAGCAAGCTGCCGTTCAAGGAGAGCGATTTCGCGCCCGTCATCTGGCTCGCGGAGGTGCCGCAGGTGCTCGTCGTGCATCCGTCGCTGCCCGTGAAGACCGTGAAAGACGTGATTGCGCTCGCAAAGGCGAAGCCCGACCAGTTGACTTACGGTTCGAGTGGAAGCGGCGCGATGAATCACCTGACGGGCGCATTGTTCACGATGATGACGAAGACCCAAATCGTGCACGTGCCATACAAGGGCGGCGGGCCGGCGGCAATCGCGCTGCTGTCCGGCGAGATCAGCATGATCTTCGGCGAGCCGGCGACGGTGGTGCAGCAGATCAAGGCGGGCAAAGTGCGCGCGATCGCGGTCACCAGCCCGAAGCACGCGCTCGCCCTGCCGGACCTGCCGACCGTCGCCGAAAGCGGCGTGCCGGGTTACGAAGTGACCTCGTGGAACGGCATACTCGCGCCCGCGGGGACGCCGCCCGACATTGTCAGGCGGCTCAATACCGACCTGAACAAGATCATCGCGGCGCCCGACATGCGGCAGCGCATGATCGACAACGGCTTCGAGCCCGTCGGCGGGCCGCCGGACAAATTCGGCGACAAGATCCGCGCCGAAATTGCAAAATGGGCGCCGGTCGTCAAGTCAGCGGGCGTCAAAGTCGATTGACTTCCTGTCGCGCAGCCGCTTGCGCCATCGCATTCATTGCGCTGCCCGCGGCGGCGCAGCCGCAATATCCGGCCAGATCGATCCGCATTGTCGTGCCGCTGGCGGCGGGCGGCCCGTCCGATCTGCTGGCGCGCACGCTCGGCCAGAAATTCACCGACGCGTGGGGCCAGCCGGTGGTGATCGACAATCGTGCCGGCGCCAATGGCGTGGTCGGTTGCGAACTCGTCGCCAGGAGCGTCCCCGACGGTTATACGCTGGTGATGGGCACCAGCGGCACGCACGGCATCAACGCGAGCCTTTTTCCAAAGCTGCCGTACGACACGGTCAACGATTTCGCACCGATTGCGCGGGTTGGCGTGGCACCCTACGTGCTGGTCGCGCACCCGTCATTGCCCGTCAAAGGAGTGCCGGAACTCATCCGGCTCGCCCGCGCGCGACCCGGGCAGATCACCATAGCCGCGGGCGGCAGCGCTTCGCACCTGGCGTCGGCGCTTTTCAAAAGCATGGCGGGCGTCGATCTGCTGCTCGTTCCGTACAAAGGCAATTCGCCCGCGGTGACCGCGGTGATCGGAGGCGAGATATCGCTCGTGTTCGGCAACATTGCGCAGTCGCTGCCGCAGGTGAAGGCGGGGCGCATGCGCGCGCTGGGTGTTACGAGCGTGCGGCGCTCGGTGGTCATGCCCGACGTGCGAACGATCGCAGAAGCGGGCGTGCCCGGATTCGTGACCTCGACCTGGTACGGCATGCTCGCGCCCGCCGCGACGCCGCGCCCCGTCGTCGACAAGCTGAACGGCGAAATTATCCGCATTCTGCAGTTGCCCGAAGTGCGCGAGCGCCTGGCGGCCGAGGCGTTCGAACTGCCGGCGGACACGCCGGACCAGTTTGCCGCCATCATCAGGTCGGAACTGGCGCGCTGGGCGAAAGTCGTGAAGGACACCGGCGCGCGGATCGAATAGCAACCGCCGCAAAAGACATTAGCAATCGGCGGGTGCGCGCCCTTGCATTGCAACCGGTCCTGTACTATCGAAGCAGTCCGCTAACTACTTCAGCCAGCTCGCGCCGCCATCGATCGTGATCACCGTGCCCGTCGTATAGCTCGAACGTTCCGAACACAGAAACACGATCATGCCGGCAACTTCCGCCACCGTGCCGAGACGCCCGAACGGAAAACCGGTCGTGAGTTCGCGCCAGCGGTTCTCGTCGCCGAGCTCTTTCGCGGCGCGCGCTTTCCAGCGCACCACCTGGCGGTCGGTTTCGGTGCCACCCGGGTTTACGGCGACGACGCGCACGCCGTATTGCGGACTTTCAGCGCCGAGCGCGCGCGACATCGCCATCAGCGCGGCGTTGCCCATGCTGCCCGCGATGTAGTTCGCGGTCGGACGCTCGCCCGCGGTACCGGCGACGTTGACGATCACGCCGCGCTTCTTCGCGCACATTTCGCGGTAGACCTCGCGCGTAAGATTGATGAAGCCGAATACCTTCAGGTCCCACGCCTCGCGCCACGTTTTGTCGTCGAGCCCCGTGACCGTGCCCTGCGGGATCGCGCCCGCGTTGTTGATCAGAATGTCGAGCGGGCCGCACGCCTGGGCGAGCTTGATCACGTTGTCCTGCGTCGAGAGGTCCAGCGCGTGGACCGTGACCTTGACGCCATGCGCGCCGGTGATTCTCTTGCGCGCGGCGTCGAGGCTTTCCTGGTTGCGCGATGCGAGGTGCAGATTGCAGCCTTCGGCCGCGAGCATTTCGGCGACACCGTAGCCGATGCCGCGTGAGCCGCCGGTGACAAGCGCGGTATGTCCTTTGAGATTGAGTTCCATGGGTCGGGGGCCGGGTCGGGAAGTAATCGGGAGGTGCTACTATAGGGAAAATCGCGGGCGCTGACCAGCGTTGCCGATTTTATCAGTCAACCTCGAGGGGGCAAATCATGTCATCAGAACTGTTCGATAAAGGCCTGGTCGTGCGCAAGGAAGTGCTGGGCGCCGAGTATGTAGAAAAATCCATCAAGGGCGCGGATGACTTCGCGCTCGCAATGCAGGAGTTCGCAACGGAAGCGGCGTGGGGCGCCATCTGGACGCGCCCGGGCCTGCCGCGCAAGACGCGCAGCCTCCTGAATATCGCCATGCTGACGATCATGAACCGTCCGCATGAGCTGAAGCTGCATATCCGCTCGTCGTTCACCAACGGCGTGACCAAGGAGGAAATCAAGGAAGTGCTGCTGCAGGTGTCGGCGTATGCGGGCGTGCCGGCGGGCATCGACGGCTTTCGCCTTGCGCGCGAGGCGTTTGCCGAGATGGAGGCCGCGAAGAAGTGACCGGCAGCAGGACGCTATTCCGGCGTATGCGGGGGTTGCGGCCGTCGTCGCGATGATGCCGGGCGCCGGCGCCGCGGGCAGGGGCTGACGGTACCCGGTGTCGATCCAGTATGTTTATGCGCTGACGCTTTTCAGCATGACGGCAGTGCGCGCGGGGCGCGTGCTGCTCGCTCTCTACGCGCTGCACCTCGGCGCGCAGCCGCTTGCCGTCGGCGTGCTGGCCGCGACGTTTTCGGTTTTCCCGATGTTGCTGTCATTGCCGGCGGGGCGGTTCGCCGACCGCTTTGGCTCGCGCTGGCCGCTCATCATCGGCGCCGTCGGTGGCGCGTGCGGCATGCTGGCGCCCTATCTCGTGCCGCGGATGCCCGCGTTGTTTGTCGCCGCGGCGATGAACGGGTTTGCGTTCACATTTTTCAACGTCGCGTTGCAGAACCTGGTCGGCCTGCTGAGCGCACCGGATGAGCGCGCGCGCAATTACAGCAACTTCAGTCTTGCCCTCGCGGTCGCGAGCTTTGTCGGTCCGCTGATGGTGGGCTTTTCGATCGATCATTCCGGCTACGGGTATGCGTGCCTGTACGTGGTCGCGGTTTCGCTGGTTCCCGTCAGCCTGCTCGCGTTGACCAGGGTCGCCGTGCCCCGCGCGAAATCCGCGTCCGCCCGCACCGGCAGCATCCGCGAAGCGCTCGCGCGGCCCGGCGTGTGGCGCGTGCTCGCGACCAGCAGCCTGGTGGTGACCGGCATCGATATGTATCAGTTTTATCTGCCGATCTATGCGTATTCGATCGATCTGTCGGCGTCGGTCATCGGCAGCGTGCTCGCGACTTTTTCCGCGGCGGCGTTTGTCGTGCGGCTCATCATGCCGCGCCTGCTGAAAACCTGGAGCGAGGAAACACTGCTCGCCTATTCGTTTTATCTGGGCGCGGCAAGCCTCATGCTGGTGCCGTTGTTCAAAAGCGCGCTGGTGCTCGCGCTGGTGTCGTTCTTGTTCGGCGCGGGCATGGGTTGTTGCCAGCCGATCACGATGATGCTGACATTCAGCCGCTCCGCCGAGGGGCGCTCCGGCGAGGCATTGGGACTGCGCCTCACCGTCAATCACCTCACGCGCGTAATCGGGCCGGTGGTGTTCGGCTCGATCGGATCGGCGTTCGGTTTATTCGCGGTGTTTTGGGGCAATGCGGCGTTGCTCGGCTCCGGCGGCATCGTCTCGCGCCTGCGCGCCGGAAAGCGGGATCCACGCAAATAGTCCCGGCCCGGATGTCAACTGCGCGGCGGGCAGCGGCGTTATATGCACATCCGGATTACCGGATCTAACCCACGGAGAGAACACCATGAACAAGAATTTGACCACCCTGATTGCGGCTGCTTTTGCCGCCACCGCACTGACTGCATTTGCCGCCGATGCACCTAAAGCAACCCCGGCAACGCCTGCCAAAAGCGAGATGACCAAGGCAGCGCCTGCGGCCCCGGCCGAAGCCCCGAAAGCCATGACCGCGGACGAGAAAAAAGCCGCGGCCAAAGCGAAAGCCGACGCCAGGAAAGAAGCCAAAGCCAAAGCCAAAGCCGACGCGACAGCCAAGAAAGAAGCGAAAGCCAAAGCCAAAGCCGACGCGGCCAAAGCCAAAGCCGATGCCGCAGCCGATGCGAAGAAAGCCAAGGCCGGCGCCGCTGCGGCGAAAACAAAAACCGACGCAACAACCGATGCGACGAAGACGAAAGCTGACGCCAAAGCCGATACTACGAAAGCCAAAGCCGACGCCAAAGCCGAAACGGCACCGATGAAGAAGTAAGTTTCAGATCGCGGCTGTCGGCGCGATCAGGCAATCAAAAGGCGGGGTTCTCCCCGCCTTTTTGCTTGTACGTCGCCGGTGGCCGGTTACCACGCCAGAGTGTGAAGACAGCGCCGCGCCGTCGTTGCAATGGCGGGTGTTAATATCCCGCGTTTCGCGCGTGCTGCGGAAGCCGGCCCGGGGACAGTCATGAAAGCATTGGTGGTAAGACGGTTCGGCGCGCCGGACGCAGTAAAAGTTGAAGAGTGGGAGGTGCCGGCGCCGGGTGCGGGCGAAGTGCTCGTCGATGTGCGCGCGGCAGGCGTGAACTTTCCCGATCTGCTCGTAATCGACGGCAAGTATCAGGTTCTGCCGCCGCTGCCGTTCGTGCCGGGTAAGGAGTGCGCGGGCGTCATCCGGGCGGTGGGCGCGGGTGTCGCCACGCCGCAATCGGGTGAGCGCGTAATGGTGCAGGTCGAGTATGGCGCGTACGCGCAGCAGGTGACGACGAAGGCGGTGAACTGCCACGTCGTGCCCGACGCAATCAGTTTTCCCGAGGCGGCCGCCATGGGGCTCACCTACAACACCGCGCATTTCGCGCTGGTCGAGCGCGCGCGGCTAAAGCCCGGCGAATCCGTGCTGGTGACCGGCGCGGCGGGCGGTGTCGGGCTCGCGACGGTGCAGGTCGCGAAGGCGCTTGGTGCGACGGTGCTCGCGGCCGTGAGCACTCCCGACAAGGCGGCAGCCGCGAAAGCCGCCGGCGCCGATCACGTCATCGACACGAGTGTCGGTGACCTGCGCGAGAAACTGCGCGAACAGGTGTTCGCGGCTGTCGGCAAACGCGGCGTCGATATCGTGGTCGACAACGTGGGCGGCGACCACTTTGACGCGTGTGTGCGCGCAGTCGCCTGGTGCGGACGCATCGTCATCGTCGGTTTCGCCGGCGGGCGCATCCCCGAGATCAAGGCCGGCCATCTGCTGGTCAAAAACATTGCCGCGATCGGTTTGCAGTTCAGCGATTACCGCGACCGCGAGCCGGAAAAGTGCCGCGCGGTGCGCCAGCAGTTGTTCGACCTTTACAGCGCGGGGAAACTAAAGCCGCACGTGATGGCGACGTTTCCGCTCGAGCGCTATGCCGAGGCGCTGGCGCTGGTGAAGGAGCGCAAAGTGATCGGGAAAGTCGTGCTGACGACGGGGTGAGGCGGAATTTGAGGCGTGAATTGCTTCCGGAGGAATCAGTTCTCGTCTGAAAATAAGTATTGACGTCTAGACGTCTTCGTGATTAAGATACGATTTCTATTTGAGAATTTTCTGCGATGAGAAAACGGCCCGGCGAAGTGCGTGACGCGATCGTCAGCGTCCTTAAAGCGCGCCCTCGCGGCGCCAGCGTGACGGAGATAACGCAGCACGTGACGACGCTCATCGGTGCAGTTCCGGCTTCGTCGATCAGATCCTATCTGCAATTAAACACCCCTCAGCTTTTCGCGCGAACGAACCGCGCCCAGTATGCGCTAAATGGGTTCGAGTATCAGCCCTTAGCGCCCGCCAAAAGTGTCACGAATCGATCAATTCGGTTTGAACACAGCACCTTGGTTCACGACGATTGTTTTGCGTGGCTCGAACGGCGACCATCGAACTCATTACATGCTGTAGTAACCGATCCGCCTTACGGGCTGGTTGAGTATTCGGAACTGGAACAAAAGAAATTGCGTGCCGGCAAGGGCGGGGTGTGGAGAATCCCTCCTTCGTTCGACGGTTCTCAGCGGTCTCCATTGCCTCGCTTCACCACACTTAAGCAGACCGATCTCGATGCGCTTGAGCAGTTTTTTGCCGCTTGGACCGCGCGTTTGCTGCCGGTCTTGGTGCCGGGGGCGAATGTTGTAGTTGCGAGCAATCCGTTGCTCTCGTATCTGGTATCGGGCGCGCTGGCTCGCGCCGGGCTTGAGCGCCGCGGCGAAATTGCCCGATTGGTAATGACGATGCGGGGTGGCGATCGCCCAAAACATGCACATGAGGAATTTTCCGGAGTGAGCGTGATGCCGCGTTCAATGTGGGAGCCGTGGCTGGTATTCCGCAAGCCTCTCGAAGGGCGCGCGCAGGACAACCTGCGAAAGTGGGGCACCGGTGGATTCAGAAGAATTTCGGCGGACCGCCCGTTCGGCGACGTCATAGTATCGTCGCCAACGCGATCATCCGAACGTGCTATCGCGCCACACCCGAGTCTCAAGCCGCAGGGATTTCTGCGGCAGGTTGTGCGTGGTGTATTGCCGCTTGGAAAAGGCATCGTGTTTGATCCATTCGCCGGTGCGGGCTCGACATTGGCAGCAGCGGAGGCCATCGGCTACGAAAGCATCGGCGTGGAGAAAGATCCCGCGTATTTCGACGTCGCCAATAAAGCAATACCGAAATTGGCCAGGTTATCGGTGAATACGGATTAGCAGTTTGTTGAAAATCGGCAGAGACTGTCATTGCGAGGAGCCAAAGGCGACGAAGCAATCTTGTAACTCGTTGATCGCGCAAAATACGAGATTGCCGCGCTGACCGCCACGCTACAGCTCGCGGCTGACGGCTCACCGCAATGACAGCCTGATGTGTTTTTCAACAAACTGTTAGATTTTATATATCCAGCTTCGCCGCAGCTTCGCGATTCCATCGGCATGCAGGGTCGCGGTCCTGGTGCCGGGTTCTCCGCGAGCGTTTTTGCGAAAATCCGCGATTACCACTTCCCCCAGGTAAATCTCAGTGAACCGCAGCGGATTGCGGTCTTCAGCAGGTTCGCTGGCGTTATCGACTTCGTAAACGAATACGCACATCCATTGATCGCGGGCGCCGTGCGTGTCGACTGCCCCGCCGGCTTTACGTGTGGTTTTGATTTCAACGCCATGCTCGCCCGCCTTGACCCTGTTGCCCGGGTACCTGCCTTTGACTACGAGATCGGGATGTCCATTGAAGTAACGATTTTCCACTAATGTCCGTGAATGCTTGCCAAGACTGGCGGTTAGCATGTCAGACAATACCCCCGACATAATGGCCGGACGGAGCATGTCGTCAAGGCGATCAAGACCTTTCCTGACCAAATGGGAGTTCACGTCAAAGAAAAAATCGTAGACATCCTGCAGCGCAAGTTTGAAATCCTCGATGCGAAGCTCATAGGGCAACACGGCAGCCTTGTTAAATGCCGTCGCGACGGCCTGATTGCGTTTTACTGGCATTGTGAGTCCACTAATCTAAATAATTGCGCGATCTTAACTTGCTTGCGGAAAAGCGCCGACAATCGCCGCGCCAACATCAGTCGCGTTTTCCAGATTGATGATCGCAGCGGCCAGCTTGTCGGCATCCGCGCGGGATGCGTCGAGACCGAATGCGAGACAGCCGCGGAACTTCGCCATGAGTTCGTCTTCGCTCATCGGCTCCGCCGGACTGCCTTTGATCGTGTCGCTGCGAACTTCAACGATGCTGCCGTCGTTCAGCGTAACGGTGACGCGCGCCGGTTCGATGGCGGTCGCGTCGATGGCCGGATCATCGACTGCGCGGACCTTGCCGGCGAGTGCAACCACCGCGGGGGCGCTGATCGCCGGTTTCTGATAGCTGTGCAAGTCGATCCGCGCGTCGGTCAGCGCGCGCGCGAAGCTATAGGCCACATTGAACTGCGCGTGAACGACTGAATCGCGTCTCACGTCGTAAGGCTCGCCGACGGTCAGCCAGTTGACGTTGCCCATGCCGATTTCCACCGCCCTGACATCGCCCGGCTTTACGCCCCGCTCGCGCAGCCTGATGGCGAGTCCAATAGGCGTGTGGTTGCAGCGGCAGCAGGGATAAGGCTTGAAGCTGTAGCCGGAAATGTGCCACTGGCTGCCGAGCCCGGCAGTGATCAATCCGGTGTTCACTTCGCCACGCTCGTAGAGCGCGAAAAGCCCCGCGCTGCCTTCGAGCGGGCGGCGCGTGCCGGTCAGTCCGTCGGCGGCGAGGAATGCGCCCAGTACGGCGGCGCGCGCGGCGAAGCCCGCGCCGAGACGCTTGGACAGCACGCCGTCGCGCATGCTTTGCGCGGAGCCGCTGGCCTGGTGAAACGCCATGCCGAGCGCGTTGCGCATGCCTTCGGCGTCGAGTTTGAGCAGTCGCGCAGCGCCGAGGCTTGCGGCCAGCGTGCCGAACACCATCGTCGGATGCCAGCCTTTGCCCAGGCTGTTGTAGCACGCAAGGCCGAGGCGCGCGTGCAGTTCGGCGCTGATCGCGCAGGCGAGCAGGAAATCCTTCCCGTTGACGCTGCCGATATCCTCGGCGGTGGCGAGCAGTGCCGGCAGCACGACGCAGTTCGTGTGCACGCGCGCCGGGTCGTGCTGGTCGTCGAAATCGAGCGCATGCGCGGCTGCACCATTGGCGAGCGCAGCGGTCGGCGGCGAATAGCGGCGCATGCCATGCAATCCGGTTGCCGGGCCGCCCGCCTCCCATTTCGACAGCCGTGCATTGAGCTCGCGGATGCCTGCCGCGTTGGCGGCGCCCGCAATTACGCCGAGCGTATCGAGCATGAAGAGCTTCAGCGTGCGCACGACCCCGGCCGGCAGGTCCTCGTAGCGCCAGCGCGCGAGCTGCGCGCAAAGTCTCAACGTGTAATCATCGGCAAGTTGCGGCGCGGGGGCGGGGGTCTGTTTCAGCGGCGTGACAGTGGTCATTACATGCCTCGCGGAATTGCCGGCGATTATCATAGCACCGCGTTTGGCGCGGTCCGCATCGCGTGCTATTCTTCAGATCGCAGCAACTTCTGTTCTTCTCGCGGGTTCTCGTCAGCAGTCGCGCCATCGCCACGCTTGACGCGCTGGAGCGCGTCGGGCTTTGCGGTTTGCGCAGATGTACCTGCCCCCACCCCAACCCTCCCCCGCCCGGGCGGGGGAGGGAGTCTACCGATGGGGCGGCGCACATGGATTTCGACATCGTGAAAAAAATCTGCATCGGCATAGACACCGGCGGCACGTTTACCGACCTCGTGCTGTGCGAACTGACCAGCGGCAAATATACCTGGCACAAGCTGCCGACGACCACCGGCGATCCGGCCAGGGCCGTGCTCGATGGCATTGCGGAAGTTCTCGACCTGGCCGGATTGCCGCGCGAAGCGGTCGGTTTTCTCGTGCTCGGCACGACGCTCGCCACCAATGCAGTGCTCGAAGGCAAATGCGCGCGCACCGGCATGATCACGACGGCGGGGTTTCGCGACGTGCTCGAGCTCGCGCGCCAGCGCCGCCCGCATTATTTCAATCTCGACATATTGAAGCCGACGCCGCCCGCCGCGCGCGATTGCCGCATCGAAGTCACCGGGCGCATTGCGCAGGACGGCGCTGAAGTCACGCCGCTCGATGAGAACGCCGTGCGTCACGCGGTCCAGGTGCTGCGTGGAAAAAAAGTCGAAGCGGTCGCCGTGTGCATGCTGCACGCGTACGCCAATCCGGCGCACGAGCGGCGCACGCGCGAACTCGTCAGCGAGCTGTGGCCCGAAGCGTACCTGTGCACCTCCTCCGACGTGTTGCCGGAATTCCGCGAGTTCGAGCGCTTTGCGACGACGACGGTCAACGCGAGCCTGATGCCGGTCATGGACCGCTACCTCGAGCGCTTTGAGCGCGGCGTCGCGGACCTTGGCATCCGGGTCGCGCCGCGCGTGATGCAGTCAAACGGCGGCGCGGTAACGCCGGGCGCGGTGCGCAAGCTGCCGGTCAACACGTTCTTCTCGGGCCCCGCCGGCGGGGTGGTGGGCTGCGCCGGACTCGGCGCCGAACTCGGCATCAGGGATCTCATCACGTTCGATATGGGCGGCACGTCGACCGACGTGTGCCTCATCCGCGACGGCGAGCCCGCCAAAAAGGATCTGCGCGAAATGGGCGGCTTTCCGGTGCGCACGCGCACGCTCGACATTCACACCATTGGCGCCGGCGGCGGCAGCATTGCGTGGGTCGATGCGGGTGGACTGCTCAAAGTCGGGCCGCACAGCGCGGGCGCGCATCCGGGGCCTGCCGCCTATGGCCGGGGTGGCGCGAAGCCCACCGTCACCGACGCGAATGTCGTGCTCGGCAGGCTGAATCCACGGGCGTTGCTCGGCGGCCGCATGGCGATGCATGCGGATCGTGCGCGCAAAGTGCTCGAAGACGAACTCGTGCCGGCGCTGAAGGTCGATCTCATCCGCGCCGCCGCGGGCGTGGTCGAAATCATCAACGTCAACATGATGGGCGCGGTGCGCGTGATTTCGGTCGAGCAGGGCACTGACCCGCGCGATTTCACGCTCGTCGCATTCGGCGGCGCCGGGCCGCTGCACGCGGCCGATGTCGCGCGCAACATGGGCATACGCAACGTGCTGGTGCCGCCGCGCCCGGGGCTCCTGTCGGCGCTCGGGCTGCTGCATGCGGACGTGCGCGGGGATTTCAGCCTGACGCGTCTGCTCGTCGCCACCGCCGCCAACGTCAAGGCGCTCAATGGCGGTTTCGCGCAATTGCGCGTGCGCGGCGACGAGTGGCTCGCTGGCGAAGCCGGGAAGGGTGCGCGGGCCCAATACGTCTGGTTGATGGATATGCGTTACCGCGGCCAGAATTACGAGCTGTCGCTCGCAGTAAAAGACGGCAGGCTCGCTGCGCAATCGCTCGCGCGCCTGATCGCGGGTTATCACCGCCGGCATCACGCGATTTACGGTTATGACATGCCGGAGCAGCCGGTCGAAGTCGTCAACCTGCGGCTGGTAGTAACGGTCGCGCGCAGCGCGCCGACGCACGAGCGGCACGCGCCGGCGCACACGACGGTGAAGGATGCGGTGACGGAGAAGCGCAAAGTATGGTTTCCGGAAACGGGTTTCGTCACG
>JAYWDM010000344.1:0-4650 GCA_043779885.1 Betaproteobacteria bacterium
GTATGCGGCAGATAGCCCGGATCGTCCCTCCACCCCGGCACCTCTCGGGTGCAGGGCGTACCATACAAGCCCGGAAGGAGCGCAGCGCATTCCGGGGTCCCCTCGCCCGAATAACCCATCCCCGGATTTCATTTCATTCATTCGGGCTACGGGCACTGGGAGGAGATGGCTCATGCGCCTAATTGTCACCCATCCCCGCCCTGGCCCTCCCCTTGAAGGGGAGGGAATGTCACATTGACCGCGTGACACGACGCTACGCACGGGCCTCGGCCGGTGCTGCGGCAATGCGCACGGCGCTTCCGCGGTCCACGCCCAGCGCGCCGCGCAACGTGTTCAAGAGGCCGACCAGCGACGCGCACGGTCGCGCGCGCTCATCGCGCATGTCGGGGCTGCGCCAGCGCACGAGCCAGCGAAATGCATCGTCAGCGGGCCGCTGGACCTCTATGTGCGTGCCATCCGCGGCGCGGATCACGGCGACGACCGGCGCCGCGCCCGCTTCAACCGTGCCGGCGACGCGCCACAACGCCAGGCTGTCGGCGAGAAACTCACGCACGCGAACGTCATTCGCGGTTTGGGTGGACGGCGCGGAAATCGCGTTCACAACATCGCGCCGCTGAGTATCTCCGCGGAAATTTTGCGGTAGAGATACTGACCGTCTTTCAGATCGGCGCTGAATTTGCCCTCGTCGACCACGACCTTGCCGCGCAATACCGTCAACGCGGGCCACGCATGCACCTCGTGGCCTTCCCATGGCGAGTAATCGGATTCGTGCAGCATCTCTTTCGTGATCGTCGTGCGCAGCGCCGGATCGAGCACCACGATGTCCGCGTCGGCGCCCGCGGCAAGCGCGCCTTTGCGCGGATACAGGCCCATGATTTTCGCGGCGTTGGTCGAAACGAGGTCGACAAACTTTTCAAGCGAGTAGCCACGCCGGCCCACCATCTCGGTGTACATGAGCGACACGCGCGGCTCGACACCGACATTGCCGCCGGTCGTATCGTCGATGCGCTTGCCCATGGTCTTGACCTGCAGCGAGCAGCAGACTTCGTCGGTCGCGACCGTGTGCAGCGTGCCGTCGGCCATGCCGTTCCACAGCGCGTCCTGATCGGCCTGCGCCTTGATCGACGGATAGGTGTGATAGATCTGGCCGTTGGGACGCTTGTAATCTTCGGAGGTGTACATTAAATACTGGTGCAGGGTTTCGCCGTAGACCGGCAATCCGCGCGCGCGCGCCTCGCGTATCGCCGCGACGCCGACAGCCGCGCTGACGTGCATGAAATACAGCACGATGCCCGGCACGCTCTTCGCGAGACCGAGTATGCGGCGGAACGACAGGTCCTCGGACAGCGCGTTGTGCACTTCGGCCATGTTTTCGAAACCAGTACGCCCTTCGCGGATCAGCTTGTCGTACATGTGCATCACGATGTCGTTGTCCTCGCCGTGCATTACGCACATGCCGCGCTCCGCGGCGACGACCTTGAAGACTTCCCAGATGTCGCCGAAATCGACCATGCGACCGCGCCGGCTCGGCGTGATGTCGGTCGTGAAGATCTTGACCGTCGGGTAGCCCGAGCGCAGCGCCTCGCCGAGCTGCCCGAAAATTTCCGGCGGCAAGCGCCCCTCGACCATCACGTGAAAGCTGTAATCGCAGTAACACTGCGCCGTCCAGTCTTGATGCCGGTCCTCGATCGCCTGCTGGATCGTCTTGCCGTGCGTCCAGCGCGCGAAATCGATCAGCGTGGTGGTGCCGCCGAAGAGTGCTGCGCGGCTCACCACCGACGGTGGATCGGTATAGGTCACGCTGCCGTCGGGATGCGGCGTATACCACTTCAGGTGCACGTGCGGATCGATGCCGCCCGGCATCACGATTTTGCCGGTGGCGTCGATCAGCCGCCGGGTCGTGTCACTGCCAAACGTGCCCGCAGCCGCGACGGCGGCGATCTTTTCGCCCTCGATCGCGACGTCGCAAGCGGCGACACCCGCGGGCGTCACCACGCGGTCACTGCGTATCACCAGATCGAACATGTGCAATCCCCTTGCTTCAGTTACGCCCGTACTTGCGCAGCAAACCGGTCAACTCGCCTGCGCCCGTCCATTTCTCACAGCGATCAACCGCCTGCTCTACGCGCGTCACACCCTCGGCGGTGAGCAGCGTCGCCGCCAGTTCGCGGAATTTTTCGCGGATTTCGGATTCAGCGAACGGCTGCTGAAAGTCTCCGCGATGGCTCTCGCACGCGTGCGTGCCGTGCCGGCCGTCTTTTAGCGTTACGGTCACGCGCGCGGGACGCAGACGCGGCGCCACGGCGCTCATGGCGGGGTCTTCCGTCACGTGCACGCGATGGCGCAGCGCCGCGATTGCCGGATCGCTCAAGGCCGTGTCATCAAGGGCAGCGTAACCCGCGTGGCCGCGCACGACCATCGCAGCGGCCGCGTGCGGCAGCGAATACTTGGACGCGAAATAATTCGGCGGCTCGGGATTGCGCATGACGGATGCAAAACGATAAGTCGCAACGTCGATACGCTCGATATCGGCGGGCTGCGGGCGCAGCTTTTCGAGTATCACCTTAAGGCAATCCAGCGCGGGATGAATCGGATTGCAGCACGCATAGAGACGGAAATAATTGCGCGTGATCTCCCAGCGCGTGCCGAGTTCTTCGAGCAGGCCATCGGGCCTGAAGCCGTCCCCGACCAGATTGCCCAGCGCTTCCTCGATCGCGTCGTCCTGTGCTTCGAACCCGGCGAGCGCCAGTTCGGGCGCAAGCGCGGCGGCAAAACCACTCATGCCGCCGGCGACGTTGAGCGCCGTCGCACCCGCCACCGCGTTGGTGTAGCTGGGCGTCAGCACCAGCGTGGTTGCGATGCGCATCGCGCGGCTGATGCCGGCGGCGTCAAGCCCGCGCAATCGCGCGCCTGCCGCGACCGCCGCCAGCAGCGACGCCTGACCGTTTTGATGCGCGAGCGGGCGCGCGGTGAATGCCATGCACAGCCGCGCGGCGATGTCGTAGCCGGCGACGAACGCCGCCAGCATCTCGCGGCCGGTGCTTTGCGCATGTTCGCCCACCGCCAGCACGCCGGGCAGTATCTGTATCGCCGGCTGACCGGAGATGAGGCGCAGGCCTTCGCACAACTCGATCGCGCGGCCGGCCATGCCGTTGAGCAACGCCGCGCTGCGCGGGTCCTGGACGGGCAAGCCGCGCGCGTAGACCGTCGCACCGCTGCCGGCCGTTGCGGCCAGTCGCTCGCGCAGTTGGCGCACATCCGCTTGCTCTGCGCCTGCCAGTATCACTCCCAGCGTGTCGAGCAATACGAGCTTTGCATGCTGCTGCACCGGCGCGGGAATATCCTCCCACTGCGTTGCCGCGGCGAACTGCGCCAGTTCTTCTATCTGCCGACCCATTACCGATGGTCCCTGTCAAAAATTCAAAAGGCGTGCAAGAGTGGAGTGGCAAACGATTATAGGTAATCTCAAGCTGATCTGGTTGCGAGTGTCTGGTTGCGACGACCGCGACCGGCAGCTTTCGAAAGTGACGGCGGCTGGAAATCGACCCAGCCAATTTAACAAGCAACGCCATACCAGCCCGCTGCGCCTCGTCCTAGCCTTTCTTCGGCGACCAGCCATATGCCTTGGTGCAGGCACCCCCCATCAGCATTGCCCGTTCACTGTCGCTGAGCCGGTCGGTTAGGCGGAAGGGCGCGACCGCCTGCTCGTAGTTGACTACTGCGAAAGCGCGGGTCCAGTCGGTTCCCCACAGGCAGCGGTCAAGACCCCAGGCATCGAACACGCGGGCCAGCGGATCCCAAATGTCCGGGAAGGGATACGGCTCCCGTGCCAGCGTGCAGGCGCCGCTGACCTTGATCACCGCGTTCGGGCGCTTGGCGAGCTCGATCACCTTCGGCAGGTCCGCCCAGGGTGGCGGTGGCGCGGGCGGCGTGCGCGGCTGCATGAGGCCCATATGGTCGATGATGAATCGCGTGTCAGGGTTTCGGTCGAGCAGCGCCGCCACCGCGTCGAGGTTGCCGGCGCACGACAGGTTGACCGGGAAGTCGTGCCGAACGGCTGCGCGCGTGATGCGGTCGAGGCCCGGGTCGTTCGGATCGCGCCCCACTTCCTTTCGCATCATGATGCGAATGCCGACCGTGCCCGGCGTCTTCTTCCAGTCGGCGATGACGTCGGCCACCGCCGGATTATTGGGATCGACCGGCTTGACGAGGGCGAACCGGCCGCGATGGGCCCGTTGCACTTCGACTGCATAGCTGGAGTCGAACTGATACATGACAAACGGGGAGACGAAAATCGCGCCGTCGACGCCGACCTTGTCCATCGCCGCCACCATCTCGTCACCCGTGACGTGAGCGGGCCAGTTCGGGATGGTGTGCCAGGGCCGTTGCGGCGTGTTTGCCGCATAGGCGTGAACCTGCGAATCGATGATCGGCATCGGGGACTGCTCCGCGCTGAGTGGTCTGTTCGGTAAATGGTGTCAGTGTAATATTTTTCTGGCGGCCGACATCGCGGCTCATGGAAAACTTACACGGACCCGAATAGCACTTACATAAGCGCTTGCCCCCACCCCAGACCCTCCCCCGCGCATTTCATGCGCAGGGGAGGGAGTCCAAGTGCGGCGCTTTGTTCCACGGTCCCTTCCCCTGCGA
>JAYWDM010000345.1:0-4647 GCA_043779885.1 Betaproteobacteria bacterium
TTGAGTTCGACCGGCAGTTCGTGCTGCCGCGCCACGCTTGAGCCCGACAACTGCGACAGCAGGTGCGCCGCGGCGAGCTGGCCGAGTTCCGTCGTCGGAAAGTGAACGGTGGTCAGTCCCGGCGACAGCAACGATGCGATCTCCATATCGTCGAAACCCGTGATCGACACCTGCTGCGGCACGGCTACGCCGAGCGTATTGCACTCGGCGATGGCGCCGATCGCGAGCACGTCGTTACCGCACATGATCGCGGTGGGCGGCCGCGCCCCCGCCATCAGCGCGCGCACGCCCTCGCGCCCGCTCGCCAGCGAGTAAGGCAGTTCCAGCACGCGTTCGGGCGCGAGGCGGATACCGCGCGCGGCCAGCGCGTCGCGCACGCCGTGCAGGCGGTCGCGCGCGCGCTCGTTGTTGGCGGTGACTCCCGATATCATCGCGAACTCGCGATGCCCGAGATCGAGCAGATGATTGGCAAGCTGCAGCGCCGCCGCGCGATTGTTGAAGCCGACGCACGGGTGCTCGCCGCCGGCATCGAGCGCCCACGTCAGCACGTACGGCATCTGGCGCTGGGCCATCATCGCGTAGAGCCGCGGGTCGTGCGAGGTGCCGAGCAGAACCAGGCCGTCGATACCACGCTCGAGCAGCGAGCGCGTCAGGCGCACTTCGACGGCGGCGTCGAATTCATGGCAGGCGAGCAGGAGCGTATAGCCCGCCGCGTCGAATGTCTTCTGCAGCGCATGGGTCGTGTTCGCGAAGATCGCATTGTCCAGCGTGGGGATCACCGCGCCTATGGTACGCGTGCGGCGCGAGGCGAGCGCGCGCGCGGCGCCGTGCGCGACATAACCCAGGCAGCGCACGGCCTCTTCAACGCGCGCCAGCGTGTGCGGTTTTACTTTATGCGACAGCATCAGCGCGCGCGACACGGTTGCCGTGGATACGCCGGCGACGCGCGCAACATCGCTCAGTTTGGCGGTCTTCTTCGGAGATATCACAGGGTCGTGGTCGGGTGCTGGCGGCGCGACGAGATTAACAACTCCGCCTCGTCGCAGCAAGGGGCCCTATCTGCGGTGCGCCGCGGGCGGCGCCGTCGTGCCGCGCACGATCAGATCGACGGCCAGTTCGGTGACCGGCGTGCCGGCCGCGCCGTCGATGCGCGACAGCAACTGGTGGGCCGCGGCATAGCCGAGTTCGCGCGTGGGGACGCGCACGGTGGTCAGCGGCGGCACCAGGATGGACGCCGCCTCCATATCATCGAATCCGGTGATGGACAACGTCTGCGGCACGTCGATGGCGTGCGCGTGGCACTCCATTACGGCGCCCATCGCGAGCACATCGTTCGCGCAGACCACCGCCGTCGGCCGCGGCGTGAGCTTGAGCAACGACTGCATCGCCTCGCGCCCGCCCGCGAGCGTGTAGGGCTTCTCGATCACGCATTGCGGATGCAGCGCGATGCGGTGCGCCTCCAGGGCATCGCGTACGCCGGCAAGCCGGTCGCGCGCGCGGTCGTTGCCTGCAACCACGCCTGAAATCATCGCGATCTCGCGATGCCCGATATCGATCAGGTAACTGGCGACACGCATCGCCGCGACCCGGTTGTCGAAGCCGACGCACGGATGCCGGCCCGACGCGTCGAGCGCCCACGTGAGCACGTACGGGACGCCAAAGTCGGTAAGCAGAGTGAATAGGCCCGCATCGTGTTCGGCACCGACCAGCACCAGGCCGTCCACGCCGCGTTCGAGCAGCGAGCGCGTCACCTTGATCTCGGCCTGGAGATTGAATTCGTGACACGCCAGCAACAGCGTATAGCCGCGATCTTCGAGCGCTTTTTGCAGTGCATGCGTCGCGTTGGCGAAGATGGCGTTGTCGAGCGTCGGGATCACCGCGCCGACCGTATGCGTGCGCTGGGAGCGCAGGGCGCGCGCGGCGCCATGCGGCACGTAACGCAGCCGCTGCGCCGCGGCGTCGATGCGCTTCCTTGTCTCCGCGTTCACGAGTTGCGGTTGCGACAGCGCGCGCGATACGGTCGCCGTCGACACGCGGGCCAGCCGCGCAACATCCGTAAGCTTCACGCCGGTCTTGTTCACATGGGTGACGGGCCGAGTCGGTAATGCAGGCGAGAATACCGCAAAGCTGCAATCGATTACAACCATCGGGGGATCGCAGCACCACAGACTGCCGCATAATCCATTGATGTTACTTTGTTAATTGGATTGCTCCCGCAAGGGGGTTGACGCCGGCGCCAGACCCGACTACATTTTATGCAATCGATTGCAGCCCAAACTGTGCCACCACGCGCTCCCCATGACCATTCGATACCTTAAGAAAGCGAGCCACACACCTGCCACCGGCGAAACCGAGACGCGCGCGCTGGTCGCGCAAATGCTGCACGATATTCGGGCGGGCGGCGAAGCGAAAGTGCGCGAACTCTCGGCGCAGCTCGACCGCTGGGAAGGCGACATCGTTCTGTCGCGCGCCGCGATCGCGCTGATCACGGCCGCCATCCCGAAAGCCATCAAGGAGGACATCCGCTTTGCGCACGATCAGGTGTTCGCCTTCGCGCGCAGGCAGCGCGAGTCCCTGCAGGAATTCGAGACCGAGCTTTATCCCGGCGTGGTTGCCGGCCAGAAGCTGATCCCCGTCAACGTGGCGGGCTGCTATGTGCCGGGAGGGCGCTATGCGCACATCGCATCGGCCTACATGAGTGTGGCGACCGCGCGCGCGGCGGGTGTGCCGTTCGTCGTCGCCTGCACGCCATCGCATCGCGGACGGGGTCCGCACCCGCTCGTGGTCTACGCGCTGGAAATTGCGGGCGCCGATGTGATCATGACACTGGGTGGCGTGCAGGCGATTGCCGCGATGACCTACGGCCTCTTTACCGGCAAGCCCGCCGACATCATCGCCGGGCCCGGCAACAAGTACGTCGCCGAAGCGAAGCGTATTCTGTTCGGCGAAGTCGGCATCGACGTCTTCGCCGGGCCGTCCGAGATACTGGTGCTCGCCGATGACAGCGCCAACGCCGAAACCGTCGCCGTCGATCTCGTCGGTCAGGCCGAGCACGGCGCGGAATCGCCCGCCTGGCTCATTACCACCGTACCGGCGCTGGCTGAAGAAGTCATGCAGCGCGTGCCGGCGATCGTGGCCGCGTTGCCGGCGGAAGCCGCGGCGGCGGCGGGTGCGGCATGGCGCGATTACGGCGAAGTGGCGGTGGCTGCAACACGCGAGGAAATGGCCGCGCTCGCAGATGAGTACGCCCCCGAGCACCTTGAGGTGCATTGCCGCGACCTTGACTGGTGGCTTGCCACGCTCACGACCTACGGCTCGCTTTTCCTCGGCGAAGAAACCACGGTTGCCTACGGCGACAAGACCGCCGGCCCGAATCATATTCTGCCGACCAAGAAAGCCGCCCGCTACTCGGGCGGGCTGTCGGTCGGCAAATTCATCAAGACCGTCACCTGGCAGCGCATGACGCGCGAAGCGACGCGCAAAATCGGCGCTGTCACCGCGCGCATTTCGCGCCTCGAAGGCATGGAAGCGCACGCGCGCACCGGCGATCACCGCCTCGACCTGTGGCTGCCCGGCGAACCGCATGTCAAAGCCATCGAGTTCGAGCGGCCGTGACGATGCTGATCGAGGAACTCTTCTCGCTGCAGGGCAGGGTCGCGCTCGTCACGGGTGCCAATTCCGGCATCGGCTGCGCGATTGCGGAAACGCTGGCGCGCGCCGGCGCCGCGGTCGTGCTGGCCGCGCGGCGCGTGGCGGAACTCAGGCAGGCGGCCGATAAAATCAGCGCCGCGGGTGGCCGCGCCGCATACGTTGCCTGCGACCTCGCCGATCGCAACGAGATCGCAAAGTGCGCGCGCGACGCACAAGCGCCGTTTGGCGATCCCGATATTCTCGTCAACGCCGCGGGCGTCAACATCCGGCGCCCGCTGGCCGAAATCAGCGCCGGCGACTGGGACACGACGATGGCGATCAATCTCGCGGCGCCGTTTTTTCTCGCGCAACAGGTCGCGCCGGCGATGATAAAAAAAGGCTGGGGCCGCATCATCAACATCGCGTCGCTGCAATCCATCCGCGCGTTCGCCAACAGCGGGCCGTACGGCGCATCGAAAGGCGGCATCATGCAACTCACCCGCGCGCAGGCCGAGGCGTGGTCGCGGCACGGCGTCAATTGCAATGCGATCGGCCCCGGTTTTTTTCCGACGCCATTGACGCAACCCGTATTCGACGATCCTGCGCGCGCGCGGGCAATGGCTGAACGCACCATGACCGGCCGCAACGGCGAAATGCACGATCTGGCCGGCATCACGGTGTTTCTCGCGAGCCGCGCATCGGATTACGTCACCGGCCAGACGATTTACGTCGATGGCGGATTTTCCGCGGGTTAGCCGATGAAGGCACTGGTCTACACGGGCAACCGCGAAGTCACTTACCGCGACGAGCCCGACCCCGCGCTCGCCGCCGGCGAAGTCGTGTTGAGGATCGACGCCGCCGGCATTTGCGGCTCCGACATGCACGCCTACCACGGGCACGATCCGCGCCGCGTGCCGCCCCTCATCCTGGGCCATGAACTGGCCGCGACCATCGTCGCCGGGTCGCAGGCGGGCAAGCGCGTGACCGTCAATCCTCTGATCACGTGCGGCCGCTGCG
>JAYWDM010000346.1:0-4646 GCA_043779885.1 Betaproteobacteria bacterium
AATTTTGCCCACGCGGATGGCCCGAATTTGCCGGTGGGCAACATAGTTGCCCACCCTACCTGACTGCGCGTTGCCATGCGGTGAGCAGGGCGCGCACGGCGAATTCGACGGCCATTTCGCGCTTGTAGGCGATCGAGCCGCGCACGTCCGCCATCGGCTGCGCGAGCGTGCGCACGCACTGCACCGAACGGCGTATGAGCGCCTCGTCGAAATGCCGGCCGCTCAATTCCGGCGGATCGAGGATGATAGGCTTCCAGCTGACCGACCCGACGACCACGCGCGCATGCGCGCACCGGCCCTGCGCATCGACGGTTACTTTCGCGGCGGTGTTGACGGTCGGAATTTCCAGCACGTTGCGCGCCATGTATTTGAAAAAGCCCGAGCCGCTGCGCGGGGGCAGCGGCTCGACTTCGATGCCGACGATCATTTCGTCCCTGGCGATGCGCTTCTCATAGAGTTCGGGCAGGGGCGCCACGCGCCGCCCGCCCGGGCCGGCGACGGCGGCGCGTGAGTCGAGTGCGAGCAGGGCAACCGGCAGGTCGAAGCCGCCGATCAGCGGGCCTATGCTGCCGCCGATCGTGATCATGCGGCGCAGGCGGACTATGCCCACGGCGGCGAGCGCTTCGTCGATGGCCTGCCAGTTCGTGCGGATGCGCAGATCATCGTACAACGCCTGCAGCGGCACCGCGGCATTCGCTTTCAGTGCGCCGCGTGCATCGACGGACAATTCATTCAATTCCGCAACGCGCGCAACCGCGATGAGACGCTGTGCCTGCGCAAAGCCCGTGCGTTCGCGGCGTATGGCGTGTGACATGCCGCCGGCAACGATGGCGGCGTCGCCCGCCGCGAGTGCCGTGACGATCTCTTCCACGCTCTGCGCGAAAACGAACTCGGCCGCGGGCGGACGCGCGCCGGACGGCTTGCCGGCCATGAGCCGCGTCCACACCGATCCTTTCGGCGGGGCGGGCGGCGTCAGGTCTTCGTTTGCGAATGCTTCCGGATGCAGCGCGCGATAAATTTTCTCAGCGGTGATCGGCAGCTCCGTGATGCGCACGCCCACCGCGTCCGCGATCGCGTTGGCGATGGCCGCCGGCACGGCGTCGAGGCCGATTTCACCGAGGCCTTTCGCGCCATACGGGCCCGAGGGTTCGTACGAATCCGCGAACGCGACGTGGATCTTCGGCATCATGGCGGCCGATGGCAGCGGATAATCCTTGAGATTGGGATCGGTCGGCACGCCGTTATGCCAATCGAAGTATTCGATGACCGCGAGGCCCAGACCTTGTGTTACCGCGCCCGTCACCTGGCCTTCGGCGGCCGCCGGATGGATGACCGTGCCGCAATCGACTGCCGCCGCGATCTCCAGCACGGTGACTTTGCCGGTGGCCGGATCGACTTCGACTTCCGCGGTCTGGGCGGCGAAATTGTAGGCGCCCGATTCGTTGCCGAAGCGGCTGTGGTCGGGAAATTCGGACGGATTGTCGAAATTGCCGACGCCGATGATGGGCTGGCCGTTGGGCTGATAGATGTGCGCACGCACGACCGCGGCGACCGGTTTGAAGTCGGTCTCGCGGCCGCGCCGCGGGCCGATTTCACCGTTGATGACCGTCAGTTCGTCCGGCGGCAGTTTGAACTGCGCCGATGCCGCTTCAAGCAACTGCTTCAATGCGGCGGCGGCGGCGCGCTTGACGGCATTGCCGGCGACGTAGGTCACGCGGCTCGCGAGCGCGCCGAGCGCGTACGGATGCACGTCGGTGTCGGGCCGCGTGATGTCCACGTCCTCATAGGGCAGCCCGAGCTCTTCGGCGGCGATCTGGCGCAACACCGTGAGCGTGCCCTGGCCGATCTCGCCTTCACCGGTAATGATGGTGGCGCGGCCGTCGTCGTTGATGCGCACGATGGCGGAACTGCCGTCCCAGTCGCCGAAACTGCGGCGGCCGTTGACGTGCACGCTGCAGCCGATGCCGAGCCCGCGATTGGCCGTGCGATGTTTGCGCTTGTCTTTCCAGCCGATCATCTGCGCGGCTTTGTCGATGCACTGCTTGAGTTCGCAGCTGGTGATCTTGTGGTTGTGCGGCGACACGTCACCGGGATCGACTGCGTTCAGACGCAGGAGGTCGACGACGTCCATACCGAGCTTCTCGGCGGCAAGGTCCCAGCATTGTTCCACCGCCCAGTCGGCGGACGGATTGCCGAAGCCGCGGAAGGCGCCGGTGGGAACGAGATTGGTGTAGACCAGCGTCGAGTCGGCGCGCGCGCACGGATATTTGTAGAGCGCATCGTGGCGCACCGTCGCGGCGCCGAGGATCGCCTGCGACTTGCCGGTGTAGGCGCCGTTGTCGGCGAGCATTTTGATTTCTTTGGCCTTGATGCGGCCGTCGCGGGAAAATCCCAGGCGCACCCAGTAGCGCATCGGCATGCGCGGATGGCTGGCGAGAAATTCTTCTTCGCGCGTGTGGATGAGCTTGACCGGCTTGCCGGATTTTTTCGCGAGTATCGCGCAGATCACGGACGCATTGTCGTCGCCCGACTTGCCGCCGAAGCCGCCGCCGACCTCGGTTTGCACGACGCGCACTTTGCTCTCAGGCACGCCCAGCGCGATCGCATAGCGGCCGCGCGCGAGAAACGGCGTCTGCGTATTGCACCACAGCGAAACGCGGTCGCCCGTCCATTGCGCAACACAGCCGATGGTTTCGAGCGATGTGTGCCACTGGCGCGCGCTTTGCCAGGTGCCTTCGACGATCACGTCGCTGGCCTTGAAACCGCCGTCGACGTCGCCGCGTTCGAACGCGAAATGATGGGCGATGTTGCCTTCGGTGTCATCGTGCACGAGCGGCGCGCCGGGTTCGAGCGCGGCATCCATCGACAGCACGGCGGGCAGGATTTCGTATTCGATCTTGATCTGATCGATGGCGGCCCGCGCCGTCGCGGCATCGCGCGCCGCGACCGCCGCGACTTCATCGCCGACATAGCGCACCTTGTCGATGGCGAGGGGATAGAGGTCGGGACGGAAGCAGCCCCATTTTTTGTGGGCCGTATCGGCGCCGGTGACCACCGCCTTGACGCCAGGCATCGAAGCGGCGGCGCGGGTGTCTATGCTGATGATGCGTGCATGCGGATGCGGACTGCGCAGAACCGCTGCATGGAGCATGCCGGGCCAATGCAGATCGGCCACGTACTGTGCCGCACCGGTCACTTTCGGCAGGGCATCGGTGCGCGGCACGTCTTTGCCGACGACGAGCAGGCCCGCGGCCGCGTGCATTTTCGGGTCGCGCTGGTTCATGCCGGCAGCGCCTTGCGCGCAAGCGCCACCGCTTCGCGATAAGCCGCTTCGATGCGCACGTAGCCGGTGCAGCGGCAGTAGACGCTTTCGACGCTGATACGGATTTGCTCGTCGGTGGGCGCCGGTGTTTTTTCGAGCAGCGCGCACGCGGCCATCAGGTGGCCGGGCGTGCAGATGCCGCACTGCAGCGCGGACTGGTTGATAAACGCCTGCTGAACGACATGCAATGCCGTGGTGCCGGCTAGCCCTTCTATCGTGCGCACTTCGGCGCCGTCGACGAGCGCCGCGAGTTGCAGACACGCGGCGACGGGCAGGCCGTCGACGATGACCGTGCAGGTGCCGCACGCGCCGATGCCGCAGCCATGTTTGGTGCCGGTGAGATGCAGGTCTTCGCGCAGCACGTCGACGAGCAGGCGGTCGCCGCTCCTGAGCTTCACTTCAACGGGGTCGCCGTTGAGCGTAAATTGGATCAGCACGCTTGCAATTCCTTGCGATGTTGGTTATGCGGCCGGCGGGACGGCATGCGGGTGGCGAATTATAATCCATCGCCTGCCGCCGCTGCCGCGACTTGCGCATGATCAATGACGGCGGCAGGTGCGTCATCGTCACGCCGGTCGCGTTCGAGCGCAGGAAGCAGCCGGTCTATAATCGCTGGGTTTCGAGCATTGCTTCGCCCACCACCGAGGTCATCGCAACATGTCACAAGCTTCAGGATTCAATGCCGCTGCGGGCGGACTGCTCGATGCCGATACGCCGGACACAGTGCGCATGTCGCCGGCGGACGCCGCCGAACTGTCGCGAGGCGCGCTGCTGCGTATCGGCTACACGGAAGGGGAAGCGCAGATCATCACCGACCAGTTGATCGACAACGCGCTCTGCGGTTATCGCTTCGCCAGCCTGCCGCGCATACTGGCGATCGCCGGGGACGAGAAGACGCGCAAAGCGCGGCGCCCGCTCAAAATCGTGCACGAAACGCCGCTGTCCGCGCTGATCGACGGCGGCAACAACGTCGGTTATGTTTCGGTCTACCATGCAACGCAGCTCGCGATCAAAAAGGCGCAGGCGAGCGGCTTCGCCTCGGTCGGCGTCTACGACAGTTATTACAGCGGACGCAATGCGTATTTCGTGGAAATGATCGCCAAGGCGGGTTTGGTCGGCATCCACGCGGCGAGCGCGCATCCGCGCGTGCTTCCCATCGGCGGCCTGAAACCCGCGTTCGGCACCAATCCGCTGTGCTTCGGGTTCCCGTCGGCCAACGGTCCGGTCATCTACGACATGGGCACCGCATCGATCATGGTCGGCGAGATTCAGTTGTTCGCGCACATCGGACAGGAACTGCCGGAAGGCATTGCGTTTGACGCCG
>JAYWDM010000347.1:0-4639 GCA_043779885.1 Betaproteobacteria bacterium
TGGGAGGGACAAAAGCCGATTCCCGCGGACCAGGGTGGCTGGACGATATGGAGCCCGTCCGCACTTGCGCATCCGGGCCGCGCCGTGCCGACCGCGCTGGACAAGGCCGGCATCCAGCGCGTAATCGCCGCTTTTGCGGCGGCAGCGCGCCGCGCGGATGCAATCGGATTCGACATACTCGAAATACACGGTGCGCACGGTTATCTGCTGCACAGCTTCCTGTCACCGTTCGGCAACCAGCGGGACGACGAGTACGGCGGCAGCCGCGACGCGCGCATGCGCATGGTTCTCGATGTTTTCGATGCCGTCCGCGCCGTATGGCCGGAGAATAAGCCGATCGGCATGCGGCTTTCCGCAACCGACTGGGCAGATGGCGGCTGGACGCTCGACGACAGCGTGGTGCTCGCCGCCCGGCTGCGCGAACACGGCTGCGACTACATCACGGCTTCCAGCGGCGGCGTCACCGCGGAACAAAAACTGAAAATTCATCCCGGCTACCAGGTTCCGTTCGCGGAGCGCATCCGGCGGGAATCCGCAATCCCCACCATGGCGGTTGGTCTCATTACGGAACCGGCCCAGGCCGAGGAGATACTCGCCTCAGGCAAAGCCGATCTGGTTGCGCTCGCGCGTGGCATGCTTTTCAATCCGCGCTGGCCGTGGCTCGCCGCGACCGAACTCGGCGGCGCGGTTTTTTACCCGAAGCAGTACGAGCGCTCCCATCCCTCCATGCGCGGGGGAGATTTTTTGATTCCGGTAGCCAAGAAATAGCGCGGCACTTCAATCAGAAAAAACAATTTGGCCACGGAACCACACGGAAAGGCACGGAAAAATCCGTCAAGCTCGACCCCGCAATACGCCATTTTCAGCGTGACGTAACCTTATACGTAGTTTCTTGTCCGTGTGTTTCCGTGTGCTTCCGTGGCCGAACTGCCATTTTTTTTGGTTCACTTGCCCTCGATGCGGACGCGCTCGATGAGTTCACCGATGTCTCGCATTGCGTCGAGCGCCCACACGGCTTGCAGAATGGACTCGCAGCGCTCTTCAGGCAGCATGCCGCGGCACAACGCCCTGAATTTCTGTTCGACTTCCGCATCGCTCAGCGGATTTTTGGCGTGGCCTTTGGGGTAACTGCCCGCCTCCACGTAACGTTTGCCGTCTTTCGCCGTGATTTCGATGCGGCACTCCATGGAGGCGGGAGACTTCAGCGTGAATTCTTCGTTCTCGCTGATCCTGATGCGGTCCATCAGCGGCGGCAGCTGCGGGTCGCGGATACGCTCTTCGTTGAACGTCGCAACCGAAATCCCGCCGTCCATCAGCGCCGCTGCAAGCATGTAAGGAAGACTGTGATCGGCGGTTTCGCGCGTGGTCGGGCGCCACTTCTCGGGTTCGCTGCCGATCTCGGTGTAAGTGAAATGATAAGTCTCGACATGCACGGCATCGATATCCTCGACTTTGACCTTTTCACGCAGCTTGAGGATCAGGCCGAGCGGCACCTGGGAGTGATATTCCGTCGGGAAGAACTTGATGCCGCTGCGCTCGACCGCAAACGCCACGCCGTTGCCCCCGAACGCACCCAGTTCGAGCGGGCCGGTCACCTGATCGCAGATGCCGTGGCGCCCCTCGAAAATCGCCGAGGGTCCGCGCATGCCCTCCTGCGCGAGCTCGGCGGCATACACCGCCATGCGCGCGGCCGCGGGCGCGGCGCAGCCCTTCCACATCGTAAGCGCACCGCTGCGCGTCTGCCGGGTGGGGACAGTCGCGGCGCCCACCAGCGCAATGGCGTTGCCCGTCTGCTCCCTGGTCAGTCCCAGAAGTTGCCCGGCGCCCGCGGCAACGCCGAAACCGATGTAGAGACCATGGTCCCAGCCCTTGTCCCATAACGAGCAGGCGTCCGCGAAAACCGCGAACACTTCATAGGCGGTCGCGATCGCGAGCAGCACTTCTTTGCCGCCCGCGTGGTGAGCATCTGCAACTGCGAGGATCGCCGGGATCATGTCGCTCGGGTGGGCGACTTCCTGCGACATGAAGGTGTCGTTGAAATCGAGATAGCGGGCCATCACGCAGTTGGCGAAGGTGGCGGCCTCGATCGAAGTAAGCTCGCCGGTGCCCAGCACGCGCGCCGGCGGCTTGCCGCTGGCGCGCGCGGCAAGGCGCCGCGCAATCGTCGCAGGCTCGCTCTTGAAACCGCCTACCGCGCAGCCGAGCGTGTCGAGGACCAGCCTCTGCGTGGCCCGCAGCGCATTCGGCGTGAGCTGTTCGTAGCGCAACGCAGTCGCATAACCCGCGAGTTTTTCAGTGATCCTGTCCATTTATTACCCCGTTAGTTTTTGCCGGGCTCGTAGTAGCCGAGCTCGCTCGAAATCCGCGCCGCGCAATCGAGGATCGCTTTGGCCGCCTGACTGCGCGTGCTCTCGGTCTTGAGCCTTTCGCGCGGACTCATCAGGCCGACGGCCGCGACGACTTCGCCGCTGGCCGAGCGTATCGGCGCCGCCACGCCGCCGACATTTTCGCTCCATTCCCCCGCGGTCATCGAATAGCCCCGGCTGCGCACCTGCGCGAGTTCAGCTTTGAGACCGGCGAGGCTGGTGATGGTGTTCGGCGTATAGCGCTTCATCTTGCCGCAATATTTCGGCAATAGTTTTTCGGGCTGGTAAGCAAGCAGGACTTTGCCCGTTGCGGTGCAATAGCTGGGACGGCGGTCGCCGACCCGGATGAACGCCCGCACCGGGTTTCTTCCCTGCACTGCGGCGACATACACGACCTGCCCGTCATCGAAAACGGACAGGTTGACCGATTCCTCGGTGGCTTCCTCGAGCGCGCGCATGTGCGGCAATGCGATGCGCGCGACGTCGAGCCGCGACATCACGGCGGCGCCGATCCGCCACAGCTTGAGAGTCAGCTCGTATTGTCCCTCAGCGCCGTGACGCTTGACGTAACCCAGTTCAACGAGCGTGTTGAGCAACCGATGCGCGTTGCTCTTCGTGAAGCCAAGCTCGCCCGCGATAGCGGTGACGCCCACCGGCTTTTCAGCCCGCGACAGCGTTTCAATCAGATTCAGGACTTTGACGACCGTTTTTTCCACTACCGCCGGGCGCGCCGCAGCGGGAGCGCGGAATCATGACCCGCGCTGCGCCACAACGGCACGCCCGCTCCAGTTAAGCCGCCACCTGCGCCTTCGGCTTCGCTTTGGCGCGGAACGGGGCGAAGTTCGGCTTGCGCTTCTCGAGGAACGCCGTGGTGCCCTCGATAAATTCGGGCGTTCCGGTGTGTTGCGCGAACATTTCGGCGCCCGAGTAAAAGCTCGTCCAGAAATTCGTGTCCGACTCCTGATTGAGCGCCAGCTTCAGCACGCGGATGCATTGCGGGCTTTTCTCCAGGATCTCATTGCACCATTGCTGAACGGTCGAATACAGTTCCGCCATCGGCACGACGAGATTGACCATGCCCATATCCATGGCCTGCCGGGCGGTGTACTGACGGCACATGAAAATGATTTCCCGCGCCTTTTTTTCACCGACCATGCGATGCAGCATCTGCGTTGCGCCCCATACCGGCATGCCGCCCATCTTGGGACCCGACTGGCCGAACTTCGCGTGTTCCGCTGCGATCGTAAGGTCGCACATTAAATGCAGCTCGTGACCCGCGCCGACCGCGTATCCGTTCACAGCGGCGATGACCGGCTTGCCGCACGTGCGGATCGCAATGCCCAGATGGGCCAGGCGGCGCATATGGTCGCGGCTGTCCGCCGAAGTGCGTTCGCGCAGCACGGCGACGTGGCCGCCCGACGAGAAGGCTTTTTCGCCCGTGCCGGTAATCACGACGACGCCGATCTCCGGATCCTCCGCCGCATCCGTGATGGCGGCCGTCAACTCGAGGACGGTTTTCGCCACCAGCGAGTTGTACGACTTGGGCCGGTTGATCGTCATCCACGCCGAACCGTCGCGCTTTTCGTAAATGATGTGCTCGTAGCCGTCCATAGTCTGCGTTGCCATTTTGTACTTTCTCCTTGTCGCGAAAATTAGTGGCGGCCTGACGGCCCCTGACTGCAGCAAAACGTAGCCCGGAAGGAGCGCAGCGCATTCCGGGTTGTCCTGCCGGAAACAATCCATCCCCCGGATTTCATCTCATTCATCCGGGCTACCTGTGCCCATTTTTCAGCGGACTTTGAACTCACCGCACTAACAGTTTGTTGAAAATCGGCAGAGACTGTCATTGCGAGGAGCCCAAGGCGACGACGCAATCTCGTCACTCGTTGATTGCGCAAAATACGAGATTGCCGCGCTGCGCTCGCAATGACAGCATGATGCGTTTTCAACAAACTGCTAACGCCCCTTGAAATCTGGGGAACGCTTTTCGAGAAAAGCGGCCATGCCCTCCCGTTTGTCGTCCGTCGTAAATAGCGTCGTCGTCAGCTGCCGCTCGAACAGCAAGGCCGATTCAAGGCCCATTTGCAAACCCTTGTTGACGGCCATTTTCGCGTAGCCGATTGCGAGTGGCGCGCGCTGCGCGTAAATGTCGATGCGCGCCAGCGCCTTCGCCACCACTTCATCCGGCGCGGCGAGTTCATTGATGAGACCGATGCGCAGGGCGGTGTCGGCGTCGATGAAGTTGCCGCCGAACAGCATGTCCTTCGCCCAAG
>JAYWDM010000348.1:0-4631 GCA_043779885.1 Betaproteobacteria bacterium
CGGTACCCGAAGCTCCACCCGCACCGGTCGTTGTTTCAAGGGCGCCCGCAGCAGTCGTTGCGTCCACCCGCGCAGAAGCAATCGAGCCGCCCCACTTCAACGTCGCATATCTCAACAATCCACGGCCGGCGTATCCGCCGATCGCGCGCAAACTGGGACTCGAAGGCCTGGTGTTGCTGCGTGTGGAGGTGAGCGCGGGCGGCGCGCCGGAGAAAATTGTCGTCGCGCAAACGTCGGGGGCTTCACTGCTTGATGAGGCGGCGATGAAAGCCGTGCAGGGCTGGACGTTCGTGCCGGCCCGCCGCGGGGATACGCCGATTGCGCATCCGGTCGAAGTGCCGATCCGCTTCCAACTCAAGAATTAGTCGTGCCCGCGCATGCCAAATGCCGGCCGCTGCCCGCGGTGAATGGCCTCGCCATGCTGGTTTGCACGTTCTGCGTGTCGGCGGTGCTTGCGGAGGGCGTGCAAACGCTCGACACCGTCGAAGTCATCGATGCCGCCGACAATCTGTTCGGCATCGCGGACTCGGCGAACCAGGGCACGGTCTCTCGCGAGCAACTTGAGGCGCGCCCCAATTACCGTCCGGGCGAAATTCTCGAGGCAGCACCCGGCCTGATCGTTACGCAGCACAGCGGCGAAGGCAAGGCCAATCAGTATTTCCTGCGCGGCATTAACCTCGACCATGGCACCGATCTCGCGATTACGATTGACGGCATGCCGGTCAATCAGCGCACGCATGGCCACGGGCAGGGGTATAGCGATCTGAATTTCCTGATTACGGACCTGGTGAGCGGACTCCAATACAAGAAAGGTCCGTACTACGCCGACGAGGGCGATTTCTCCGCGGCAGGCGCAATGCAGTTGAAGCTGCCGGATCGCCTGGAGCAGGGCATCGCCGAAGCGGGTGGCGGCATCAATGGCTACCGTCGCTTCCTGCTTGCCGATTCGCCGAAAGTCGGCAATGGAAATCTGCTTTACGCGCTGGAAGTGTTCCACAACGACGGGCCGTGGACGCGGCCGGACGACTACCGCAAATTCAGCGGGATGCTCCGTTATGGCGAGGGCACGGCGCAAAACGGTTTCAACGTGACCGCGATGGCGTACCAGGGAACATGGAACGCAACCAACCAGATTCCGAAACGTGCGGTCGATGCCGGTTTGATCGGGCGCTTCGATACGCTCGATCCGAGCGACGGCGGCGAGGCGAGCCGCTACAGTCTGTCGGGCGCGTGGAGCAAGACCGCGCAGAACTCCGCGACATCCGCCAACGCTTACGTGATCAACAGCAAGCTCAACCTGTGGAACAACTTTACTTTTTTTCAGATCGACCGCGTCAACGGCGACCAGTTTGAGCAGACGGACAAACGTGTCACGACCGGCTTGAATGTCAAGCACAGCGTGATCGGCACGTGGCGCGGACATGAAGTTGAAAATACGTTCGGCGTGCAGACGCGCAACGATAACATCAGCGTGGGGCTGTTCAATACGGCCCAGCGGCTGCGCATCGGCACCACCCGCGCCGATCATGTCGTGGAAACCAGCGTTGCGGGCTATTACCAGAACAGCTTGCGCTGGAGCAACTGGTTGCGGACCGTGGCGGGACTGCGCGCGGATTTTTTTCGTGGGCGGGTTGCCAGCGACAACCCGCTGAATTCCGGCAGCGCGACCGATCACACGCTTGGTCCCAAGCTGGCACTGGTCTTCGGGCCCTGGGCCAAGACGGAGTATTACCTGAATTACGGGCGCGGCTTTCATAGTAACGATTTGCGCGGCGCGACGATCAGCGTCGATCCGAAAAATCCCGCCAATGCGGCAACGCGCGAAGCCCTGCTCGTGCGTGCGACCGGGTATGAGGCCGGCTTGCGGACTGCGATCATCCCTGGTCTGCAAAGTTCAGTCGCCGTGTTCGGCCTGGATATTCAATCCGAACTGCTGTTCAAGGGCGACGCCGGGACCACAGCGGACAGCGGCCGCCCGAGCCGGCGCGTCGGTTTCGAGTTCTCCAATATTTACGCGCCGACGCCATGGCTGGCACTGGACGCCGACGTGGCGTTTACGCGCGCGCGCTTTACGGGCGTCGACGTGCGGGGAGCGGGGGATCGCGTGCCGGGAGCGATCGAAGGTGTCGCAACTTTCACTGCGGCGGTGGATAATCTCGGCCCGTATTTTGGCAGCATGCGGTTGCGCTATTTTGGTCCGCGCCCGCTAATCGAAGACAATACGTTGCGCTCGAATTCGACCACGCTGCTGTCGGGGCGCGCCGGTTACAAGTTCGACAAAACGGCGCGCATCCAGTTCGACGTTTTCAATCTGCTCAACCGGCGCGCGAGTCAGATTGACTACGCCTATACCTCGCAGTTACGCAGCGAGACGGCGCCGGTGAACGACATACATTTTCATCCGGCCGAACCGCGATCGATCAGGATTTCGGCGATTCTCAACTTTTGACCGGCGTGCGCGCGGGGCCCGCAGCCTGCCGCCGCGCGAACGAAAAAAAGGCAGGGTCGCCCCGCCTTTTCCTGAAGCTTTGAAAAATTACTTCTTGGCAGCGGGCTTACATGCCGCATTGTCTTTGTTTTTCGCGTCTTTGCAGTCGACTTTCGGCGCGTCTTTGCTCTCGGCGGCCAGCACGGCAGTCGTACCGAAGGCGAACATAACAGCAGTAATTGCGGCAAATAGTTTGCTCATTTTGGTTCCTCTGATGATGGTTGATGATTAAGTTTAATTATACAAACGACCGTAATCCGGCCATGGTCTATAACGTTCCGACTAAATTCGGGTTGACGCGGACCGTGCTGGCGCTCACTTGCGTTACCGCATATCCCGCCTTGTTGGCGTCTCGGGTTTTTCTTGCAAATCGTGGAGTTTAAATAATAAAAGGCAGGGTCAGACCCTGCCTTTTATGATTCGGTGCAGAACTACTTGCTGGCGGCCGCTTTCTTGGATTTCTTGGCTTTCGCCTTCTTCGCCGGCTTGTCGGCTTTCTTGGATTCCATGCTGGATGCACCGGATTTCGGCGCATCGGCTGCAACGGCTGCAAATGAAACGGCCGCAAATACCGCCGCGATCAAAGTCGTCAGAATCTTGCTCATTATCCATCCTTCGCAAAGTGGTTGATTTATAGAGATACTTTCCGGTATCTCCCTGCGCTTAACGCGCAACAGCGCAACCGGTTGACGGTACAGGCGACTTTAGTTTTGCCGGCGGGGCGTTTGCGAGGTCGGTTGCGTGTCGGGCGGCACACCGGACTCCCGTGATTGTCCCGGGGCGAGTCCGGCAAGATCCCAGCTCCCAACGGAGAACCGGATCAGCCGCAAGGTCGGGAATCCGACTGCTGCGGTCATGCGCCGGACCTGGCGATTCTTGCCTTCACGCAGCGTCAGCTTCAGCCAATTCGTGGGGATGCTTTTGCGCTCACGTATCGGCGGTTCGCGCGCCCAGAGCCAACCCGGCGCCGCGGCGAGTTCCACCGTTGCGGGCAATGTGATGAAGTCGCCCAGATCAACGCCTTCCTGCAAACTCCTGAGCGCAGCAGCGGTGGGCAAGCCTTCTACCTGCGCCCAGTAAGTCTTGGCCAGCTTGTGGCGGGGATCGCTGATGCGGTGTTGCAGGGCGCCGTCGTCAGTCAAAACGACGAGCCCTTCGCTGTCGGCATCGAGCCGGCCTGCCGCGTAAACATCCGCTACCTGGACAAAGTCTTTCAGTGTCCGCCGTTGCGCGACGGGCCTGAATTGGCACAGTACGCCATAGGGCTTGTTGAACAGGATCAGCCGGCTCATTTGGCGTCCGTATCGTAATGAACGCACACGGGTTTCATGTCACCGACGCGCGGTCAGGCGAAAAAAAATGCCCCCTCCGGGGAGGGGGCAGTGAGCACCTGCGGATGGTCAGGCCGCAATCGCGGTCCTGCCGGCGGCGACGTCCCTGGTTATCCAGTCGTATGCAGGCAGGGTCAGAAACTCCACGTATTCGCCCGTGCACATTTCATCAAACATGCGCGCGGCATCGGTGTACTGGCCCGCATTCCAGGCCTCGTCGCCCAGGTAGGACTTTATCCCGGGCAACTCCTCGGCAAGCAGCGTGCGAAACAACTCGATACTGATCTTGCGGCCGTCCTCGAGTACGCCTTTTGGACTGCGTATCCACTGCCATATTTGCGAGCGTGAGATTTCCGCAGTGGCAGCATCTTCCATGAGATTGTAAACAGGGACGCAGCCATTCCCGGCCAGCCATGCGCCCAGATACTGAATCCCGACACTGATGTTGTTACGCAGCCCCGCTTCGGTGATCGGCTGTTCGGGCTGGAAGTCGAGCAGATCGCGCGCAGTGTAGTTCACGTCGGGCAGTTGTTTGGCGTACTGATTCGGCGCCGGCATATGCTGGTCGAAAATCGCCTTCGCGATAGGCACCAATCCCGGATGGGCGACCCACGTGCCGTCGCACCCGTCCGTGACCTCGCGCAGTTTGTCGGCGCGCACCTTTTGCATTGCAGCCTCGTTGGCCGCCGGATCGTTTTTGATCGGGATCTGCGCGGCCATGCCGCCCATGGCGGGCGCGCCGCGGCGGTGGCAGGTCTTCACCAGCGTGAGCGCGTAAGCCCGCATGAAAGGGGCGGTCATCGTAACCTGCG
>JAYWDM010000349.1:0-4626 GCA_043779885.1 Betaproteobacteria bacterium
GCGCGCATCGAAACGCAAAACGCGGTAGTCGGCGGCGAGCAGCGGCACCCATTGCTCCCAGAACAGCATGTTGCGCGCGTAGCCGTGATAAAGCAGAAACGTGTCGGGTTCATCAGTGCGCCACGGCGCGGTATAGTCGATCAGCTCGTAATTGATCGTAATGTCGCCGACCTGCATTTTGCTGAACGTGCGTTGCATACGATCTTCCTTGCGGGCTGTGAGCGGGCGCCGGCGGCCCTATTTTTCCAGCAGGGCGAACGCTGCGGCGAAGCGCTGCCTCGCTTCATCGTGCAGCGGCCGTACCGCCTGCACGAATGCCGCGCGCTCGTCCGCCGTCAGTTCGACGATCTCGCCGCCCGCGTCCTCGATGGCTTTGCGCGCGATGGCCTCTTCGCGTACTGCGAGCTCGCGGTGCGCGGTGATTGCTTCGAGCACGGCCTGCGTCATTGCGGTTTGCAGCGCGGCGGGCCAGCTCTCGAACGCCGCGCGGTTGCAGTAGATCCCGCGCGACAGGTAACTGTGTCCCGTCAGTGTGTGATAGCGGTGAAACTTGTGGACGCCGTAATCCACGGTATTGGCCAGCGGATTTTCCTGCGCGTCGATAGTGCCGGCCTGGACCGCCGCTATGGCGGGTTTCAGATCCATGATGAGCGGAACGGCGCCGAGCATTTCGTAGGTGCGACTGTGCATACGGCTCGGCAGCGAGCGTATCTTCATGCCGTGCAGGTCGGCCGGTGCGCGCACCGGCCGCAGCCGGTTGGAAATATGCCGGTAGCCATTCTCGAAATAGCCGAGCATGCGATAGGCGGGTATGCGCTCCTCGATCTTGCGGCTGAGCCAAGCGCCCAGCTGGCCGTCCATTGCAGCGCGCGCTTCGGCAAGGCTCGCGAACAAAAAGGGCAGGTCGGCAAATTCGAGATCGGGCACGCGTTCGGTCAGATAGCTGGTCGACTGATAAGCGAGCGTCAGGATGCCGCGTTCGCTCATCCACAGCACTTCCTCGCCCTTGTAGCCGAAATCCATCACGTTCCACACGTACTTGACGTCGATGTCGTTGCCGAATTGCGCGGTGAGGCGGTCGCCGATCATTTTCAGCGCGCGGCTGTGGGTCGTGGTCGGCGGGCCGTAGCCGCCCATGCAGATTTGTATGCTCATCGGGAACTTGCATTGAATCGGGGACGCTAATGATAAATGAAACCGCCGCAGCTGAGGCAATGAACTCCATCCGCGGATGTGCCACAATGTCGCGGCGCGTGGTGCGTGCGATGATACCAATTGCATCAGCGCCAGCCGAGCGGAGGAAGCCATGATTGAACCCCAGTATGCTATGCGCGTGGCAGTCGCGTCAGTTGCCATCGTATTTTCGTGCGCGGCCGCCGGCGCGCACGCGCAGGCGTACCCCGTGAAACCGGTGCGGGTAATTTTTCCGTTTCCGCCGGGCGGGCCGACCGATCTGCTCGGGCGCGCGATCGCGCAGAAGCTGTCCGACCAGATGGGGCAGCAATTCGTGGCGGACACGCGCCCCGGGGCGGGCGGCAATCTGGGCCTGGAACTTGCCGCCAAGGCGCCGCCGAACGGCTACACGATCGTGCTGAGTTCGCCGCTGGTGGCGATCAGTCCTTCGCTGTACGCCAAACTCAATTACGATCCCGCAAAGGATCTCGCGCCGATCGCGCAGGTTGCGGTCATCCAGAACGTGCTGCTGGTCCATCCGTCGGTGCCGGCAAAATCGCTCAAGGAACTCATTCAGCTCGCGCGCCGCAGTCCCGGCAAATTTAGCTTCGGGTCCGGCGGCGTCGGCACCACGACGCATCTGGCGCCTGAGCTGCTGCAAAGCCTCGCGAAGATCAGGATGGTGCACGTGCCGTACAAAGGCTCGGGGCAGGCGCTGATCGGATTGATCGGCGGCGATGTCGATCTGCTGATCATGGCGGTGCCGGCGGCGGCGGGGCAGATCCAGGCCGGCAAGGTGCGCGCGCTGGCGGTGCTGGCAGGGCGGCGCTCACCGGTTATTCCGGATATACCGACCGCGCAGGAGGCGGGGGTGGATCATTTCGAAGTGCCTATCTGGTACGGCTTCCTCGCACCGGCGGCGACCCCGCGCGAAATAATCGTGCGCCTCAATGGTGAACTCGTTAAAGCGCTGGCTGCGCCTGACCTGAAAGAGCGGCTCGCCGCCGCCGGCATCGAGCCGGTGACCGGCACGCCGGAGCAGTTCGCGGCTTTCATCAAAAGCGAAACGGTACGCTACGCCGCGGTCATCAGGGATGCCGGCATCAAGCCGGAATGATCCGCGGCGCGACGAAACCAAACATAACGGCAGAGATACTACAACAAACTCTTAACGCAGAGGACGCGGTGGACGCAGAGGTGCGCGGAGGAAAAGCAAAAGTAGTTACCAAGCTGATCTCCTCAGCGTTCCTCCGCGTCCCCAGCGTCCTCCGCGTTGAGCGGTTGGCTTGAGAAACGCAGTAGGATACCAATAATTTTCTGCGCCACTTGCGGCATTATTCAAGACACCATGTTTAGAACCCATCTCGAAAATCCAAGACCTTTATCGGCGGTTACGCACGAAGTTTTAGACTGCTTCTGGCTACGATGCTCGACGCCGCAATAGTCGGACTAGGCCGCTGGGGACAGAACCACGTCAACTCGGTGCAAGGCGTCAGCGATCGCGTGCGCTTCACGCGCGGTGTCGTGCGGCATCCGGACAAGGCGCAGGAATTCGCCGACCGGCATGGCTTAAGGCTGTCGAGCGATTACGCGGAACTGCTCGCGGATTCCGCCATCCGGATGGTGGTGCTGGCGACGCCCAATTCACTGCATCCGGCGCAGATCATCGCAGCGGCGGAAGCGGGCAAAGCGGTGCTCTGCGAGAAGCCGCTCGCGCTCATGCGCGCGGATGCGGAGCGCGCGGTCGAGGCGTGCGCACGTGCGGGCGTGCAACTCGGCGTCGGTCAGGACAAGCGCTTCTGGCCGTCGATGCGCGAGTTGAAACGCGTGGTCGAGAGCGGCGTGCTCGGCGAACTGCTGCACGTCGAAGGGCATTTCAGCAACGAAAACGCGAGCAAGAAGCTGCATTACGGATGGCGCGAATCACCGACGGAGTCACCCGGCGGCAGCCTTACCGCGACTGGCATACATGTGCTCGATGCATTCATCAATCTGATCGGATCGGTGCGCCACGCGCATGCGCAGCACCTGCAGAAGCGGCCACCGCCGGAGTCGCTCGACACGCTCGCCATCACGCTGGAATTCGCCAACGGCGTGAGCGGCGTGCTGT
The DNA here is from genome assembly GCA_043779885.1 of Betaproteobacteria bacterium. GTDB lineage: Bacteria > Pseudomonadota > Gammaproteobacteria > Burkholderiales > SG8-41 > PALSA-1004. The sequence goes on from JAYWDM010000349.1 coordinate 3,284, forward strand.
GCGGCGTGCGTGCGACACCACTTTTTTGGCGAGTGCACGTGTTCGGCAACCAGGGCTCGGCCGAAGCAGTGGGCGCGACCGAATTGATTTTGCGCATGAGCGGCAAGGAACCCGTGCGCCAGACTTTCGAGCCGGCCAACGCATTGCGCGCGAATCTGGAAGCGTTCGCCGATGCAATCGAGGGACGCGCGGCTTATCCGATTCCGGTCGCGCAAATGATCGACACGATTGCGGGACTCGAAGCGATCGTCACGACGATGCGTTCCGGAAACACGGTGACGATCACCGGTGGCGCCGCAGTTTGAATGTCTGCATTCGGCCCGCAGGTACTGGACTGCAATGAACGGCCGCTTTCCAGTTACGCGAACGGCAGAAATTGGGATGATCTGAATGCCCGGGCTCGACCCGCAAGAGACATCGGGGTTTCTTCATAGCTGCGACTGCGATTGGCCTGCTCTACGCTTGCCACGTTCCGACAGCATATCGACTTCGCGTAGGATGGGTCGAGCGCAGCGATACCCATCATTGACACAGCGTGACAACCGATGGGTATCGTCCCTCAACCCATCCTGCTTTGCCGGGCCACTGTTGAACGACTGCAGTTGACGCAAATGAAATGTAGTGCGCCGGGAGACCGGCAACTATTGGCCGCCAGCAGCCTTCGCAGGCCGGTCCAAATTCAAGCAACAGCGGACACGCAGAGTCGCTCGACTCCCCGGCCTGCGCGCATCTAAATGCGCGGCGCGGCGTTACCCGCTGGCGAGGGATCGCTCCGCCCAGGCGGCGTAAGTACCGGTCTCAATCATCTTCGGCCGCACGACGGTTCGCAGCACGCGCAACTCCTCGACGGTGGGCGCCGGCGTGGTCGCGACCGGTCCTGCCACGCCCAGATCGAACCCGGTGTTCTCCTGAATCTCGTCGATCGTGTAAGTGGGGTGGATCGAATCGAGCCGCAGGCGGGCTTCGACCGTGTCGTAGCGAAAGTTCGCCTTGGGCGTAAGCAGTTTGCTGGGGTTCCCCAGCCGCAGCACATTGGCCGGAGAACTGCCGGCGGCCGAGATGTAGTCGACGCGATCCACCAGCGAACGCCGCGTGTGCTCGGTGCGAAATACCACGGTACGCCGCGCGCAGTAATAGATCATGCCGCCACCATAGCCGCCGGGGAATCTGGTCTCGGGCCGCTCCGGATCCGTGCCGATCTGGTGCAGGTTGTAATTGCCATGACCGTCGATCTGCACTCCGCTCGCGAAGAAGAGGTCGAGTTCGCCGCGCTGCGCGAGAAAGTGAAACTGACGCGACGTATGAAACGGCCTGAATACGGTGTTGAGTATGATCAATTCCGC
>JAYWDM010000350.1:0-4622 GCA_043779885.1 Betaproteobacteria bacterium
GGCGGCGAAGTGGAAGTGCGCGAGACCGGTGGCGCGACGCAGCGGCTGCGGCTGGAAGACGTCGTCAATGCCACGGCAAGCGAAGTGCGGGCGCGCTTCCGCGGGGCTGTCGAAGCTGCAGTGGGCAAGGCTTGCGCCCGGGAAATAGAAGAGTGCATCGCGGCGCTGGACCGCAGTGAGGATGCAGGACGACTGGCGTCGCTGCTGCGCGGAAAAACAGAATGACGACACCCACCTCACCCACCCCACCCACCTCATCCCCCGCCTTCTCCCCGGAGCGGAGAAGGTGCGCTGCGCGGGCTCTTGATTTTTCACCCTCTCCGCCATCATGGGGGGAGAGGGACGGGGTGAGGTGGGTGGGGTGGGTGTGAGCATTCCGCAGTTCTTCGAGAATTTCCTGCAGGCGCTGATCGCGGGGCTGCTCACCGGGTCGATCTACGGGCTCATGTGCGTGGGCCTGAGCTTGATTTTCGGCGTCATGCGCGTCATCAATTTCGCCCACGGCGACTTCATGATGCTCGGCATGTACGTGGCCTATTACGCCTTCGGCGTGCTGGGCATTCATGCGGTGTTCGGCGCAACGGTCGGACCTTACGTCGCCGCCCTGATCGCGGGGCCGGTGATCTTCCTCGCGGGCGTACTGGTGCACCGGCTGCTGATCGGCAAAGTCACCGGCATGCGCGGCAGCGCGCTGCAGTCGCAAGGCCATTACGCGCAATTGATCCTGACGCTCGGCCTGGCCCTGATCCTGCAGAACGGCGGTCTCTATCTGTTCGGCTCGGCGCCGGTTTCGATTTCGACGCCGCTCGCCTCCAACGCGTGGGCCCTCGGCCCGCTGTACGGCGACAGGATCGAAGTCTTCGTCAATCAGGGACAGACGGTCGCTGCGGCCATCGCCGTCGTCGTGGTGCTCGCCTTCGTCATGATCATGAGCCGCTCGCGGTTGGGGAAATCGCTGCGCGCGGCGGCCGACAATCCCGAGGCGGCGACTTACATGGGTATCGACGTTGCCCTTTCCCATCGGCTCGCATTCGGGTTCGGGGTGGCGATCACGGCGATCGGCGGCGGATTGCTCGCCTCCGGCACCTCGTTCCAGCCTTACGTCGGCCTCGAGTACGTCATCGTGATGTATGCGGGCGTAGTGCTCGGCGGCCTGGGCAGCGTGTCGGGCGCCTTCCTCGGCGGCCTGACCATCGGTCTGGTGCAGCAGATGTCGACACTGTTTCTGCCGAACCAGTTGCAGAACACCGCGATCTTCGTTGTCTTCCTGTTCATCGTGCTGCTGCGCCCGCAAGGGCTGTTCGGCACGGCGATGCGGAGGACCTGACATGCCCGGTACCGATTCGCTCTCAACTGGCTGGCGCCGCCAGGCATTGCTGATCGCGGCATTTGCCATCGCGTACGGCCTGCTCGCGGCGTACGTCGAGCATTCCTACTATCTGCTGATCCTCGCGGTCGTGCCGGTGTGGGCGGTCATGGGACTCGCGTGGAACCTGTTGAGCGGGTACAGCGGCTTCGTGTCCTTCGGTCATGCCGCGTTCTTCGGCCTCGGCGCGTATTTCGTCGCGCTGGCGCAGATTCACTGGGGCCTGTCGCCCTGGTTCGGCATTCCCGGTGCCGCGCTCGTCGGGGCGCTCGCGGGCCTGGTCGTGGGCATTCCGACCTTCCGCCTGCGCGGGCATTATTTCGCGCTCGCCATGCTGGCGTACCCGCTCGCGCTGCTCTACGTGTTCGAGTGGCTGGGCTATCAGGAACTGGCGCTGCCGATGCAGCGCGAGCACGCCTTTGCCTACATGCAGTTCGAGGATCATCGCCTCTACGTGTGGCTCGCACTGGCGCTGATGATCGGTGCAATGGGGCTGACCAGCCTGGTCGAACGCTCGCGCTTCGGCATGTCGCTGGTGGCGATCCGCGAAGACGAAGCGGCCGCCGAAGCGGCCGGCATTCGCACGCTGGCGTGGAAGCTCAAGGCAATCACGCTAAGTGGCGCACTGGCCGGCGCAGCGGGCGGATTCTACGCAGTCGTGCTGCTGGTGGTGACGCCGCCGGCGGTGTTCGGCATGCTGGTCTCGGCGCAGGCGCTGATCGTCGCGATGTTCGGCGGCGTAGGCACGTTATGGGGGCCGGTGATCGGCGCGCTGGTGCTGGTGCCGCTGAGTGAATTCCTGCATGCGAAACTCGGCAACGTGATTCCGGGCATCCAGGGCGTGGTTTATGGCGTGGCGATTGTCGCCGTGATCCTGCTGGCGCCGGAGGGCGTGTTCTGGAAGGTGAAGGACATCGTATTGCGCCGCCGCGCGCAGAAGGCGCCAGTCGCCGTGGGGACGAGCGCCATCGTCGCCGCGCTGCCAGCGAGAAAAAAGCATCCGGACGGCGCAATCGTATTCGAAGTGCGCGATGCCTCGAAGGCTTTCGGCGGACTCAAGGCGGTGCGCGATGTCAGCATCCAGGTGATGCAGGGCGAGATCCTCGGCATCATCGGACCGAACGGCGCCGGCAAGACCACATTGTTCAATCTGCTGAACGGCTTCATCCGGCCAGACCAGGGCCAGATCCTGCTGGAGGGCAGGGACATCGTCGGCAAGCGGCCTTACGAAATCTGCGCAGCGGGAGTGGGCCGCACCTTTCAGGTCGTCAGGCCGTTCCGGCGCATGAGCGTGCTGGAAAACGTAATGGTCGGCGCTTACGTCAATGCGGCCTCGGACTCAATTGCACGTAGGGTGGCGGAGGACGCCCTGGCCCAGGTCGGGATGCTAGCTGAGGCACAGCAACTGGCGGGAGCGCTGACCAACAAGCAGTTGCGGTTGCTGGAGATCGCGCGTGCGCTGGCCGGCAAACCCAGATTGCTGCTGCTCGACGAAACGCTGGCCGGCCTGGGGGCGGGCGAAGTCGAGGAAGTCATCGCAGTAGTGCGCAAGCTCGCGGCGCAGGGCATCACCATCGTGATTATCGAGCACACCATGCAGGCGATGGTGCGTCTGGTGGATCGCTTCGTCGTGCTCAACGAGGGCGCGCTGCTCGCAGAAGGGCTGCCGGAGGACATTACGCGCGATACCGCGGTGATCGATGCCTATCTCGGCAAGCGCTGGCGGGTCGCGAATGCTTGAGATCGATGCCTTGAGTGCCGGCTACGGATTGGTGCCGGTCCTGAACGCAGTGACGCTGCGTGTGAAGCCGGGTGAGTTTGCGGCGATCGTCGGGCCCAACGGGGCCGGCAAGACGACCCTGTTCAAAACCATCTCCGGCATTGTGCGGCCGACTTCAGGCCACATCCGTTTCGAAGGCAGAGACCTGCTGGCGGTCGCGCCGTCGGCGCGGGCGCATCTGGGCATCGCGCATATTCCAGAAGGTCGCCAGGTGTTTGCGTCACTGACCGTGCTGGAAAACCTGGAAATGGGCGCGTATACCGAAGCCGGCCAACGCGCATGGAAAGAGAACCTGGAAAAGGTCTACAGTTGGTTCCCGGTGCTTGCGGAGCGCGCGAAGGCGCAGGCGGGGGCGTTGTCGGGTGGACAGCAGCAGATGCTGGCGATCGCGCGCGGCCTGGCGTCATCGCCGAAACTGTTGATGCTCGACGAGCCCTCGATGGGTCTGGCGCCGGCGGCCGCCGATGAAATATTCGAGCGCATCGTTTCCATTCATTCCGGCTCCGGCCTGACCGTGCTGCTGGTGGAGCAGCGCGTGGCGGAGGCGCTGCACTTTGCCGACCGCGGTTACGTGCTCGAGGCTGGACGCGTCGTGCTCGAAGGCAGCCACGACGAACTGAAAAGCAACGACCGGATACGCCAGGCGTATCTCGGCATGTAGCAGTCAATAAGGACGGAGGAGGACGGCATGCGAAACACAATCATCCCGGAAGGAAAGCGGGCGCTCGGCCTGGTGCTGGCAATGGCGATGCTGATCGCGATGTTCGATGCTTCCGCGCAGACCAGGGAAGTCGAGGTAGGGTTGATCGCGCCGATGTCGGGGCCTTACGCCCGCCAGGGGCAGGTCATGAAGTTGGCCGCTGACATGGCGATCGAAAGCATCAACCGGCAGGGCGGCATCAAGTCGCTGGGTGGCGCGAAACTGAAGCTCAGCGTTTTCGACGCGGGCGATAGTGTGGAAAAGGCAAAGAACGCCGCCCAGCGCATGGTTGCGGATGCGCCGAACCTGGTCGTGGCCACCGGTGCATATCTGAGTTCCTTTACGCTGGCGGTTACCGAGGTCACCGAGCGCGCCCAGTTGCCGGTGGTCACCTTTTCCTATTCGGACCTGATCACCTCGCGCGGCTTCAAATACGTGTTCCAGACTTCCGCGACCGGCGTGCAGCAGGCGGAAGGCTCGCTGCCGGCATTGCTGGAAATGGCGGAGAAGGCGTCCGGGCAGCGGCCGAAGACTATCGGCATCGTCATGGACAACACCGCTGCGTCCGTGTCTTTCGTCAAGCCGATGCGAGACCACCAGTTTGACAAGCTTGGATTGAAATTGGTGGTGGACGAGACCTTCACGCCGCCGCTGGCGAACGCCACGCCGCTGATCCAGAAGGTGCGCTCGGCGCGGCCTGATATCCTCATCCTGCTTCCCACGGTCATTTCGGACGCCAAGCTGCTGCTGGAAAAAATGAACGAGTTCGGGCTCGG
>JAYWDM010000351.1:0-4613 GCA_043779885.1 Betaproteobacteria bacterium
CGACTATGCCCGCCGCTTCAAGCAGTGGCAACGTTTCGTCGAGGATGCGTCCTTTCGATAGGGCAATGCTGATCACGGGTAGCTGCGCCACGAATCAAAAAACCATTTTACTGCAAAGGACGCAATGAACATGCAAAAAGCCCTGCCGCAAAGGTTTCATTGCCATGCCCACTTGACTAATGGACGCGCCGAATGCGCGCGCCGAGGCGGGTGAGTTTCTCTTCGATCGATTCATATCCGCGATCGAGATGATAAACGCGCTCGATCGTCGTTTCGCCGCGCGCGATGAGGCCCGCCAGCACCAGGCTCGCCGACGCGCGCAAATCAGTAGCCATCACGGTCGCGCCGTCGAGGTGGCCGGCGCCGGTAACCCTTGCCGTATTGCCGTCGACCTCGATTTGCGCGCCGAGCCGCCGCAATTCCTGCACGTGCATGAAGCGGTTCTCGAAAATCGTCTCGGTGATCACGGCGATGCCCGGCGCGACGCTGTTCAGCGCCATGAATTGCGCCTGCATGTCGGTCGGAAACGCCGGATACGGTGCCGTGCGCAAGCTCACCGCGCGCAGCGCGCCGCGCATGCTTAAGCGGATCCAGTCGTCGCCGGCATCGATATGCGCGCCCGCCTCGCGCAGTTTCCCGAGCACGGCGTCGAGTATGCCGGCGCGCGTATCGCGCAGATGGATTTCCCCGCCGGTCGCCGCCGCCGCCGCCAGAAAAGTGCCGGTCTCGATGCGATCCGGCATCACGCGATAGCTCGCCGCCTTGAGGCGCGGCACGCCGGTAATCGTGATCACGTCGCCGCCGGCGCCGCCGATACTCGCGCCCATTGCGTTCAGGCAGTTCGCCAGGTCCACGACCTCCGGCTCGCGCGCGGCGTTTTCGATGACGGTTTCGCCGTCAGCCAGCGTCGCCGCCATCATGATGTTTTCAGTGCCGGTGACCGTCACGAGGTCCATGCAGATGCGCGCACCCTTCAGGCGCGCCGCACGCGCGTTCATGTAACCGTGTTCGATCGTTATCGTCGCGCCCATCGCCCGCAAAGCCTTCAGGTGCTGATCGACCGGCCGCAGGCCGATTGCACAGCCGCCCGGGAGCGACACCCGCGCTTCGCCGCACCGCGCGAGCAGCGGGCCCAGCACCAGCACGGATGCGCGCATCGTCTTCACGAGATCGTACGGCGCGACCGGGTTAGTCAGCGTTCCCGAGTCAAGCTCGACGCCGAGCCGGTCGTCGACCGATACGGTGACGCCCATTTGCGCGAGCAGCCCGAGCATGGTGGTCACGTCGCGCAGATGCGGCACGTTGGCGATGCGCAGCGGTTCGCTGCTCAAAATCGCCGCGCACAGTATCGGCAGCGCCGCGTTTTTGGCGCCCGAAATGCGCGCCTCGCCCGTCAGCGGCACGCCGCCTTCGATTACCAGCTTGTCCATGAGTGGAGCGCAGTCGCGCCTACTGGCGCGACCAGTCTTCAGGCGTGTAGGTCTGCATTGATAGCGCGTGTATTTCCTCGCGCATGCGGTCGCCGAGCGCGCGGTAGACGATTTGATGCTGCTGTACCTTGTTCTTGCCGGCGAAGGCGGCACTCACGATCACCGCCTCGAAATGCTGACCATCGCCCGCGACACGCACCAGCTCGCACGCGAGACCTTGTTCAATATAGGCTTTGACTTGTTCAGGATTTACCATTCGATACCTCGATTTTCAGTTTAAACCCGGCTTCGATCATCCGCAGCGTAGCCGATGATAGTGCCGTCTGGGCCGCCGCGACTACCGCCGCGCGCGCAGCGCGCCGGCGACGGCGGGCCTCAGGCGCCGGGCGCAACCAGATCCGCGACGCCATAAAGCGCCGCCAGGCTTTGCATGCTGTCAGGCAGGTTACGGAATGAAATCCGGAATTTCTTCTGCTCCGCGGCCCGCCGCCATTCGAACAGCACGGAGAGCGCGGTCGAGTCAACCTCGGTGACCGCCGCGAGATCGATCACCATATCCGCGTCCAGTTGCTGCTTGCCGGCCTCGCACAAAGCCGTGGCGTTCGCAATGGTGAGCGCGCCGCTCACGCGCAACTCGTTGCCCGCGCGCTCGATCATTGCCGGTTCGCGTGCTGCTGGGCAAGCGATTTGTTTTTGCTCGCCAGCGTCGCGATCAGGCCGTCGACGCCGCCCTTTTGAATCTCGGAGTTGAAACTGCTGCGGTAGTTCTGCACCAGACTCACGCCGGCGATGATCACGTCATAGACCTTCCATCCGCCGTCGGTCTTCTCCATGCGATAGTTGATGTCGATCGGGTCGGCGCCGGACTTCTGCTTGATCAGCGAACGCACCATCACCTCGGTTTCGCCGGGCGCGACTTTGAGCGGCCGGTATTCGATGACCTGGTCGCGATACTGGGAAAACGCGCTCGTGTAAGTATTCACCAGCAGCGCGCGAAACTCATTTACGAGGCTTTGCTGCTGCGCGCCCGAAGCCTGGCGCCACGGCGCGCCGACCGCGAGGCGCGTCATACGCGCAAAATTGAAATGGGGCAGTATCTTGGCTTCCACCAGGTCGAGCAGTTTTTTCGTGTTGCCGGCCTGGATGTCCTTGTCCGCGCGCATCACGACGAGCACTTCCTCGGTGACCTTTTTCGCCAGCGCGTCAGGCGCCAGGTCCTGCGCCTGCGTGAACGCCGGTGCCGCCAGCATTACGCCCGCAAATATAACGCTCATGAATTTGTTCATTGTGCTTCCTTCCGTATCACTGGTTACGCGCAAAACGCATTATTTGGCGCTGCCGCCTTCGGCTGCCTTGCTGTACATGAACTGGCTGATCAGCTTCTCCAGCACCACTGCCGATTGCGTAAGCTTGACCGCATCGCCGCCGGCAAGCAGCGCGTCTTCGGCGCCCCCATCCAGTCCGACGTATTGCTCGCCGAGCAGCCCCGCCGTCAGGATCGATGCCGAGGAATCCTTGGGAAACTTGTAACGCGTCTCGATGTTCATGGCAACTTTCGCCATGAATTTCTCGTTATCAAACGATATCCCGGCGACGCGGCCGACGACCACGCCTGCGCTTTTTACCGCCGCACGCGGTTTGAGACCGCCGATATTGGTGAAAGTTGCGCTCAGCTGATACGTTTCGTTGCCGGTAAAACTGCCCGTATTGCCGACTTTGAGCGCCAATATCGTCAGCGCGCCGAAACCGACGACCATGAACAAGCCGACCCACAGATCGATAGTCGAGCGTGCCATTAAACCCCCCGAAACATGAATGCGGTCAAGATGAAATCGAGTCCCAGTATCGCCAGCGACGAGGTTACCACCGTGCGCGTGGTGGCGCCCGAAACTCCTTCGGCGGTCGGCAGCGCGTCATAACCTTCAAACAACGCGATCGACGTCACCGCAAAACCGAACACGACGCTCTTGATTACGCCGTTCACGATGTCTTCGCGCAGGTCGACCGCGCTTTGCATCTGCGACCAGAACGATCCGTCATCCACGCCGATCAGCACGACGCCGATCAGATAACCGCCATATACGCCCATCGCGCTGAACATCGCCGCCAGCAGCGGCATCGAAATCACGCCGGCCCAGAAGCGCGGCGCCACCACCCGCGCGATCGGGTCGACCGCCATCATTTCCATCGCCGACAACTGCTCGGTCGTCTTCATCAGGCCGATCTCGGCGGTCATTGCCGAACCGGCGCGGCTCGCGAACAACAGCGCCGAAACCACCGGCCCCAGTTCGCGCACGAGCGACAGCGCAACCAGCACACCGAGCGCGGATTCCGAGCCATAGGTGTTGAGCGTCTGGTAGCCCTGGAAACCGAGCACCATGCCGACGAACAATCCCGACACCAGGATGATTATCATCGACTGCACGCCGGTAAAGTAGAGCTCCCGGACGATCAGGTGCAGGCGGCGAAAACTCGTTCCCGAGTGCATCAGCGTCAAGGCGATAAAGCGCGTGGCATAACCCAGCCGCAGGACGCTGTCGATCGCGTGATGCCCGAGATTGCGGACATTAACAATGACGCCGTGGTTAGGCAAGTTCGAGTTCCTCGCTGAATTTCCTGCTCGCGTACTGGTACGCCAGCGGACCGTCTGCCTCGCCCCACACGAACTGGTGCACGCGCGGATCGGTCGATTCGCGCATCTCGGCGGGCGTGCCGTGCGCGACCATCACGCCCTCGGACAGATAGTAAACGTAATCGACGATGTCGAGAGCCTCCTGCACGTCGTGCGTGATGATGATGGACGTCGCGCCGAGCGCATCATTGAGTTTGCGCACGAGATTGCGAATCACGCCCAGCGAAATCGGGTCGAGCCCGGTAAACGGCTCGTCATACAGGATCAGCATCGGGTCAAGCGCGGTCGCGCGCGCCAATGCGACCCGGCGTGCCATGCCGCCCGACAGTTCCGCGGGCATCAGCCGGTGCGCGCCACGCAGACCCACGGCGTGCAGCTTCATCATGACCAGATCATTGATCATTGCTGCCGGCAGATCGGTATGCTCGCGCATCTGAAACGCCACGTTGTCAAACACCGACAAATCGGTAAACAATGCCCCGAACTGGAATAGCATGCCCATGTGCCGGCGCATCCGGTACAGTGCGTCGCGGTCCAGTTCGTGCATGATT
>JAYWDM010000352.1:0-4590 GCA_043779885.1 Betaproteobacteria bacterium
GAATTCTGCCAGGATCGGCTAGAATAGCGCCCTTTTCAGTCAATAGTCCCGGGACAGGTAATGAAAATCGCACAGGAAATCAGGGCCGGCAACGTCATCATGCTCGGCAAGGACCCGATGGTCGTACAAAAGGCCGAGTTCTCCAAGTCCGGACGCAACGCGTCGGTCGTGAAGATGAAAATGCGCAACCTGTTGACCGGCGCGCCGACCGAGAGCGTTTACCGCGCCGACGACAAATTCGACATGGTGGTGCTCGAGCGCAAGGCGGTGACCTACTCGTATTATTCCGATCCGATGTACGTGTTCATGGATGCCGACTTCAACCAGCATGAGATCGAGAAAGAGAACCTGGGCGAGGCATTGAACTACCTGGACGAAGGCATGCCGTGCGAGGTCGTGTTCTACAACGAACGCGCGATTTCGGTCGATATCCCGCAGTCCGTGGAACGCGAAATCGAATACACCGAGCCGGCCATTCGCGGCGATACCTCCGGCAAGGTGCTCAAGCCGGCAAAGCTCAAGACGGGATTCATGGTGCAGGTGCCTTTGTTTTGCGCAACCGGCGACAAAATCGAGATCGATACGCGCACGGGCGAGTACCGGCGGCGGGTTTAGCCGCCCTGCAGTTGAACCGCGCATGGAAACCTGCTCCGTGTAACGCCCGCCGGTGGAGTTCCCTGGGGAGGAAGGCCGAATGAGTTCCGGAATGGCAAAACTAAGCGCAATCGTTGTGAACTGCGCCTTGCTCGTCGGCGCGCCCTCCGCCATGGCCGCGTTTCCGGACAAGCCGATCCGCATCATCGTTCCAACGGCGATCGGCGGGCCGTCGGACCTGTGCATACGCACGGTAACCGAGGCGATGGTTGCAAATCTCGGACAAGCCCTCGCCGTTGAGAACATTACCGGCGCGACGGGCAATATCGGCCTGGAGCGCGTCGGGGTTGCCGCGCCCGACGGCTATACGCTTGCGCAGGCGAGCGCGGCGAATACCGCGAACTGGGTCGCGCGGCCCAAGGCTTCCTTCGATATCGTCAATGGTCTCGTGCCGATCGGCAAGGTTTGCACGGCGGCGTTTACGCTCGCGGTCTCGCCGGCGCTCGGTGTGAAGACGGTTGAGGAGTTTATCCGCTACGCCAAAGCGAACGCCGGCAAGCTGTCGTATGGAAGCATCGGTTACGGGTCGAGTCAGCATCTGGTCGCGGAGATGTTCGCCGCGATGACCGGCATCGACATGGTGCACGTGCCTTTCCGCGGCGAGCCGCCGGTGGTGACGGAAATGGCTGCCGGGCGCATACAGATGATGTTCATGGCGGGAGCCAAACCCTTCATGGATGGCGGCATGGTCATCGGCCTGGCGACGACGAACCGCGATACATGGATTCCGATACCGACTTTACCGCCCATAGGCAAATCCGCGTTGCCCGGTTTCGCCTACAACGGGTGGAACGGTCTGCTGGCGCCCAAAGGAACGCCCGATACGATTGTCCGCAGGCTGAGCGATGCGCTAAGGCGTGCGCTGGCCGACGACAAGGTGCGCGCCATCATCCGGTCGCTGGGCAACGACGTCGGTGCGGGCACGCCTGACGACCTCGCCGCGCAGATTCGCTCGGACCTCGTGAATTTCAAACGCATCATAGACGAGCGGCGCCTGACCTTTCCCGAGTAGTTTTATCGGCGCTGCCCGCACGCAAAACCGCTGTTCCTATCATGCTGTCGCGCGTGACCAGAGCGGTCAACTCGGACACGCTCAGGCCGTCCGTGCCGGGCGGGCGCATGGGCAGGACCAGGTAGCGCAAGTCAGCGGTCGAATCATGGACGCGTACCGCGACCGCATCCGGCAATTCCAGGCCGAATTCGCGCAGCACGGCGCGCGGTTCGCGCACCGCTCGCGAGCGATAGGCGCGGCTCTTGTACCACGCCGGCGGCAGCCCGAGTAACATGCGCGGATAACACGAGCACAGTGTGCAGACGATAACGTTATGCACGTCGGGCGTATTTTCCACCACGGTGAGCTGCACGTCGTAGAGCGCCATTTCGAACCCCATTCCGGCGCAGGCGGCGGTCGCGTTGCACAGTAACAGTTCTCTGAATTGCGGATCGGTCCAGGCGCGCGCCACCACCCGTGCGCCGCCTTCGGGAGAGCGGCTTTCGATATCTTCGACGACTTTGCGCACTTCATCGGCGGTGATTACACCTTTGCCGATGAGCAGTTCCCGCACCGCGATCTCCAGCTTGCGGTAGTAGGTCAGCGCGTCGTCGTGGTCCGCCTGCGGCGGATGACGGTGTCCCGGCGCATGCGCGTGATCGTGATCGTCGCTCATGGCAAAACCGCCGGCTGCAGCCAGTGCTCATAAAGATCGATGTCGAGAGTGTCACCGGCGGCACCCCGATAATCGGACCAGACGCCCGATTGAACGAACCGTACGCGATACAGCGCGCGCAATGGCTGCCCGCTGCGTCCATAAGCCAGTTCCTCTGGATTCCTGAAGAAACCGACGAAGCGTTCGATAACGCCGGTCTTGCCGCGAATGTAATTGGGGGTCCGGATATGTCCCGGCGCATCAACCTGGCGCACCCGGACGTGTTCGCCGGACGCATAGGCGGGTAACGTCGCTGAGGCAGCGTCGGCGCCAGTGGCGGCATTCATGGCAGCGTATCCGTGCGCTGTTCGATTTCCGCGAGTTTTGCGGCGAGTTCATCAACGCTGACGACGCCTTTGAGGATCAGGTTGTTGGACATCGCAAGTATCCGGCGCTCGGCGTAGCTGAGGCTGTGATACAGCTCACCGCCCAGCGATTCGAGCCCGCGGCGGTTTTCGTCGATGCGCAGGATTTTCTTGCGCGTCAGCAATACCAGCAGGGCTTCGATGCGCTTTTCCCACAGCTGCAACTCGTGCTCTGCCTGCGGGACGGGACCGGCGGGGGTTCCGCCGAGATCGTGATAGGCGTGCATGGCTAATCTGACGTCAGTTGCTATCGTGTATGACCCCGTTCGCGCCGCGCGCCCGATCGCGGCCAGAGACGGCTGCAGATGCAGGCAACGCGGTGAACACAGGCCCGCGGCGGCGCGATTATCGGTTGTTGCAAGGCGACGCCTTAACGCGCCCGCATACTCGGGAGTTCCTGGAACGCTATGCTTGCTCGGTTTTGGCCGGTTTTTTAGAGGTTTTGCCCGCGCCATTGGCGCGCAGTTTATCCGGATGATCGGCGCTCATCAACGCGCGGAAGGTCAATACGGGGATGGAAGCGCGGTGCAGGACTTTGGTCGACTCGCTGGTCATGATCAGCGATGCCAGTCCTTTGCGATAGCGTGCCGTCATCACGATCAGATCGCAACCGCTCTCGTTGGCGGTATTGACGATTGCGTTATACGGACGGTCATTGGTCGCTACCACCGTATTGCACGGCACCCCTGCCTTGTCCGCCGTTTTCTGCACGAAATCGAGGAAACTCGCCGCCCGCTCGCGCGCCTCTTCGCTGACTTTTTCCTGCATGGCCGGGTCGAAGGCGCCCTCGTACGCAATCATCAGTTGATAATCAGGCACGACATGGATACCCGTCACTTTTGCGCCGCAAAGCTTTGCCAGTTCGACGCCTCGCTCGATCGCTCTTTCGGAGTGCTCCGACCCGTCCGTTGGCATAAGGATATGCTTGAACATAATGCCTCCCGCTAATTAGGTATGGACATCGACAAGTGATGCGTGCATTTTGTCACGGCACGGATTGGCTGCATAGTAAGTCACCATTCGCGCCAATACCAGAAAAAATTGTCGAACTCCGGGCCGGCCCTGAGGTTAGACCGCCGACAGCGTGGTGAGTCGCGCCCGGACACCAAAATCTTTGCATCGATCCGGCTGCCGTATCGTGCAAGTTTGCCGCGCCGCAGCAAATGGGCCGAACAAGTTACAATTCCGGTTGTTCCGTGGGCTGTCGCCCGATCCTCCCGAAACGGAAAAGGAAAAGAGGACGACGCACGGAGGAGATGGAATTGGCGGCCCTGGCAATGTCCTGCCAGGCAAATTCAGCATCACTTGAGTAAGGTGGGTCGCAATGTTTAGAAGTTTAATTTTGTTCGCCATGGTTGGGCTGGCGCTGGTCAGCGGTTGTGCACGGGTGCCGCCTACCGGCGTAACGACGTTAAAAGCCACGACCGTGAGTGAATTGCAGGGCTACTTGCTCAGTCACAAGGCTGACCTTGAACAATTCAGGGCACGCGGACCCTTTGCCGTGACCGTGCAGGAAAACTATCAACTACACCTGTCCGCCACCGAGCACATCAATACGGATTTGTTTTTGTCCGCCTCGCCGGGCAAAGCGCCTCTCGTTATTTTCCTGCATGGATACGCCAATTCGAAGGAAGACCATACTTATCAGGCCATGCATGTTGCTTCCTGGGGAATGCATAGCATGGCCCTGCAGCTACCCAATACCGGCCAATGGACCAGCAACGGCAAGACTTTGGCAAGGATAGTCAATTTCATTCACCGTTCGCCCTCAACGATTGATGACCGCATCGACGTAAACAGGATTATTCTGGTCGGACACTCGTTTGGCGGCACGTCGGTGGCCATCGCGCTGGCTGAGGGCGCCT
>JAYWDM010000353.1:0-4588 GCA_043779885.1 Betaproteobacteria bacterium
GTTCGAACGTGCCCGGGATGCGCTCGGGATTTGTCGCCGGGGACGCCGCGATCCTGAAAAAATTCCGGCTCTATCGGACGTATCAGGGCTGCGCGATGAGCCCGCCGATCCACGCTGCGAGCACGGCCGCGTGGCAGGATGAAGCGCATGTCATTGAAAACCGCCGCCTCTACCGCGAGAAATTCGCCGCCGTGACCCGCATCCTCGGCGACGTTACCGGGATCGCCATGCCCGACGCGGCTTTCTATGTCTGGCTCGATACCCGGCGCGACGATACCGCATTCGCGCGCGGACTGCTCGCCGGGCAAAACGTATCCGTGCTGCCCGGCAGCTATCTTGCGCGCGCAGCGCGCGGCGTCAATCCCGGCGCGAACTTCGTACGCATCGCGCTGGTCGCTTCCACCGCCGAATGCACCGAGGCAGCGCAACGCATCGCCGCTTTTTACGTCCAACCTTAACCTCCTTACGGAAAAACCATGAACGAACTGCAATCGATCATTGAACAGGCGTGGGACCAGCGCGCCGAACTGAGTCCCGGCAGCGCGCCCGCCAAAATCGGCGCCGCGGTCGGCGCGGCAATCGACGCGCTGGATACAGGCAAGCTGCGCGTGGCTGAAAAAATCAACGGCGTCTGGGTCGTGCACCAATGGCTCAAGAAAGCGGTGCTGTTGTCATTCCGGCTTGAGGACAATACCGCCCTGCCCGGCGCGGCAACCCAGTATTTCGACAAGGTGCCGAGTAAATTCGCGCATTACACGCACGAAGACTTCGCGCGCGGCGGCTTTCGCGTGGTGCCGCCGGCAATGGTGCGGCGCGGTGCTTACATTGCCAGGAACGCCGTGCTGATGCCCTCCTACGTCAATATCGGCGCCTACGTCGGCGAAGGCACCATGGTCGACACATGGGCAACCGTGGGGTCCTGTGCGCAGATCGGCAGGAACGTGCATCTATCGGGCGGTGTCGGCATCGGCGGCGTGCTGGAGCCGTTGCAGGCCAACCCGACCATCATCGAGGATAACTGTTTCGTCGGCGCACGCTCCGAAATTGTCGAAGGCGTAATCGTCGAGGAAGGCGCAGTCATTTCGATGGGTGTGTTCATCGGGCAGAGCACGCGCATTTTCGACCGTGCGCGCGGGACCGTCAGCTACGGGCGGATACCGGCAGGTTCGGTGGTCGTTTCCGGCACCTTGCCGTCGAGCGATGGCAAATGCCAGCTCTATTGCGCAGTCATCGTCAAGCAGGTCGACGCCGGAACCCGCGCCAAGACCAGCATTAACGATCTGCTGCGCGGCGACTGAGCACCCGGTGCGAACGCGCGCCAATCAGGCTTTCCAAGCCCTTCGGAAATTGGCAAAATGCCTCTTTAGCCTCACCGTCAGACAGGGGTGCCATGGGCTTACTTGACGACCTCAAGCGACAGGCCGACTCGCTGCGCGAGCGACAGCAGGTCACGCAGGCCGAACTCAACCAGAATCTGCTGCGTGTTCACACCAAGCTGCAGGACGGGCTGCGCTATTGGCGCGACATGTTTGATTCTCTCAACGTCATCAAGCCGGTCGTGCCACGCCACTATTACCTTGAAGGCGGCGTTACCAAACTCGATCTGCTGCAAAGCGATTACAACGTCAACGGACGCTATCTCACCATCGATCACCACGACTACGTCGAGTCGCTGGAGCTGCGTTTCCGCTGTTCGGCGGAGGGCAGCCTGACGCTCGAAAAACAGTCCGCGCCGATGGTGCAGCGCCTGCGCGACCATCTATGGGCAAACAATCTCAAGTTCGAGGTCAAGGAGGTGCGCAACGAACGCAGCTATGTTGAACGCGGCATATTCACGGTAAAGCGCGAAGTCCTGGTTGCGATCACCATTGCCGCCGACCTGGAAAAAACTCAGATCAGGATCGTCGCCAAGAATCTTGAAAAGCTGGGCGAATACGTCTACCTGTACGATTTTGACGAGTTTGGCATGGAGATTATGGAGGAACTGGGCAAGCTCATCATTGCCAGGCCGAATGCGTTCCGTACCATGGGCAGACACCAGCAGGCCATGGCGACCCCCGCGACACGCGTGCCGCGCGCCGCGCAGGTGCCGCCCGCAGCGCCGCCACCCGCCGTTCAAGGTACTGTGGACGACACAGGTACCCCGGCGCGCAGCCTCATAGACAACATCAAATCCCGCCTTACGCGCTGAACGGAGAACCGCATGTTTCTCGACCCGTTATTCAAGTTAATGGCTGACAAGCAGGCATCTGACATGTTTTTTACGGCTGGCGCCCCGATCCAGATCAAGATCAACGGCGTCGTGATGCCCGTTAATGCCCAGGTGCTCGATCCGGCCGCGGTAAAGAAAATCGCCTACGAAGTGATGTCCGAGGATCAGGTCAGGGACTACGAGAAAGCGCTGGAGATGAATTTCGCGGTCGGCCGCGCCGAACTCGGCAGTTTCCGCGTCAACGTATTTCGCCAGCGCGGCGCGGTGGCCATCGTGATCCGTTTCATCAAGCCGAACATCCCGACCGTCGAGGACCTGAAGCTGCCAGGGGTCGTGAAGGATCTCGTGATGGAAAAGCTCGGCATGATCCTGATCGTCGGTTCGACGGGTTCCGGCAAGTCCTCATCGATGGCGGCGATGATCGATTACCGCAACAGCACGCGGACGGGCCACATCCTGACCATCGAAGACCCGATGGAGTTCGTCTACAAGCACAAGAAGTCGATCGTCAACCAGCGCGAAGTCGGCATGGATACCCGCTCCTACGACAACGCGTTGATCAGCGCCATGCGCGAGGCGCCCGATCTGCTGATGATCGGCGAAATCCGCGACAAGCCGACGCTGCAAAGCGCTCTGCTGTTCGCGCAAACCGGCCACTTGTGCCTGTCGACGCTGCACGCCAACAACAGTTATCACGCCTTGAACCGGATCATAAACTTCTTCCCGCGCGAAGCCCGCGAAGCGCTGCTCGCCGACCTCGCGATCAGCCTGAAATGCATCATTTCCCAGCGCCTGGTGCGCGACGTCAAGGGCGGCCGCATACCCGCCGTCGAAATCATGCTTAACACCGCGCATATTTCCGAGCTGATCAAGAACGGCGAAATGGGCGAAATCAAGGATGCCATGGAACAGAGCCTGGCGCCGGGCAGCCAGACGTTCGAACAGGCGCTTTACAATCTTTACAGCAGCGGCGTTATCTCGCTCGAAAACGCGCTTGCCAATGCCGACTCGCCGACCAACCTGCATTGGCTCATCAACAATACCGGCAAGGCTCCCGCTGCGCCGCCCGATAGCAAGCAGGAGCCCGGCAGCAATACGCGCACCACTACCAACGCGGGCGACGATTTGAGCAGCATCAAGCTCAATCTCGACATGGTCTGACGCTCTGCGGCGCCGCGTACTTTCCCGCCGGCTTGGCAGATGACGGCGGCCAGGCGAGCGCGCCGGCCGGTCGCGGCCGTCGCGGCACCAGCCACGGTAAATCAACTCGTCGACACCGCGTATGCGCGCCTCATGCGCGCGCGGCTCGCGTACGGGCATGGCACCACCAATGCATGGGATGAAGCAGTTTACCTGGTGTTACATGCGCTCAGGTTGCCGCTTGACAGGCTGACGCCGCATCTCGCGCGTCAGGTTTCCGCAATGGAACGCCACCGCGCACTGCACCTGATCGACGAACGCATCCGCCGCCGCGTTCCCGCCGCCTACCTTACGCGGGAGGCATGGCTCGGCAAATACCGCTTTTATGTCGACGAACGCGTGATCGTGCCGCGTTCGTATATCGCGGAGCTGCTGAGCGAACGGCTCGCGCCCTGGCGCGCGCCCCGCCGCCGCGTTCGCCGCACGCTTGACCTGTGTACCGGTTCCGGCTGTCTCGCCATCCTGCTCGCCAGGACGTTCCTGGCGGCGCGCGTCGACGCCGTCGATATTGACCGGGACGCGCTGGCTGTCGCCCGGAAAAATGTTGCGTCGTACGGCCTGCAACGCCGCATATGCATACTGCGGTCCGACATGTTTTCGGCGGTTCCGCGCACGCGCTACGACCTGATCGTCGCCAATCCCCCCTACGTCAGCGCCGGCGCCATGCGCACGCTGCCGAGTGAATACCGGCATGAGCCGCGGCTCGCGCTGGCAGGCGGCACGGACGGTCTGGACGCGGTGCGCGTTATTCTGCGCGAGGCGGCGGCGCGCCTCGACGAGAACGGATTACTGGTGGTCGAAGTCGGGCACCACCGGCGCCGGGTGGAAGCTGCGTTTCCGGATCTGCCCTTCGTGTGGCCGCAGACCAGCGGCGGAGACGACTGCGTGTTTATTCTCGCCCGCCGCGACCTCGTGTCCGCGCCGGCACCGGCGGCGCAGCCGGCGGCTGCTGCGCGGCGTCGAGCCAGTCCAGCAAGCGCTGCGTCTCGTCGCCGGTAAGTTCGTAATACTGATTTCTTTTTACGCGCGGCGGCAATTCCATGGGGCCATAGCGCACGCGCATCAAGCGGCTCACGACAAATCCGAGCTTTTCAAAGAGCCGGCGCACGACGCGGTTGCGTCCCTCCTTCAGCACGACATGGCACCACTGGTTGGCGCCCTCGCCGCCACGCAGTT
>JAYWDM010000354.1:0-4576 GCA_043779885.1 Betaproteobacteria bacterium
CCACGTCCGCCGTACACCATAACACATCGCGCGGAGAAAACACGCGGTTTTCATGCAATACGGATTGGCGTTTGAACATGACAGCTTCCCGACAAGTTGTACGGCATTCAGCAATGTTCGAGGCGATGCTCGGGGCAGTGTAAGCAAAACGTAAGTAATTGTTTTTCTGATTGATGATTGATCATGTAATCATCATTCGATGCGTTTGTAAAGACTCGTGTCAGTCATGTCAGTCGTGTCGGCACGCGATCACTTTTTTGAAGCTGCCGCTCGGGCCGAAGATCCTGGTATTTAGCCGATCAGCGTTTCACTGACATCTCCGGCCGGGTCGAAATTCGAGTGCGGACACTGCCGGTCAGGTTAAGTCGTGCCTATTACATATCAAAGCACATACCGCGCGAGGTCCTCGCGTTGCGCAAGGTCTTTGAGTTTGGCATCGACATACGCCGCATCGATGTCGATCGTCGCGCCCGTATGTTTTGCCGCGTCGAACGAAATCTCTTCGAGCAGTTTCTCCATCACGGTGTAAAGCCGCCGCGCGCCGATATTCTCGGTTTTCTCATTGACCTGCCATGCAATCTCGGCCAGGCGCTTGATCGCCGCCGGTTGAAACTCAACTTTCACGCCCTCGGTCGCAAGCAGCGCTTCGTACTGACGCGTGAGACACGCATCGGTGTTGGTCAGAATCTGCTCGAAGTCGGCGACCGTGAGGCTCGCCAGCTCGACGCGGATCGGAAAGCGCCCCTGCAGTTCCGGGATCAGGTCGGAAGGTTTGGCGAGATGAAAAGCGCCACTGGCGATGAACAGGATATGGTCCGTCTTGATCATGCCGTACTTGGTGGATACCGTCGTGCCCTCGACCAGCGGCAACAGGTCGCGCTGCACGCCGGCGCGGGAAACTTCCGCGCCCGACGCCTCGCCGCGGCTCGTAATCTTGTCGATCTCGTCAAGGAACACGATGCCGTTCTGCTCGACGTTGGTGAGCGCGTGCGACTTCAACTCCTCATCGTTGACGAGCTTCGCCGCCTCTTCCTCGGTCAGGAGCTTCATTGCTTCGCGGATTTTCAGCTTGCGCGTCTTGCGCCGCCCGCCGCCGAGATTCTGGAACATGCCCTGAATCTGCGTCGTCAGGTCTTCCATGCCCGGCGGCGCGAAAATCTCCATGTGCGCCTGCTGCGCGGCAACGTCGATTTCGATCTCCTTGTCGTCGAGCTCGCCTTCGCGCAACCGCTTGCGGAATTTCTGGCGCGTCGCATTATCGCCATCGTTTGCCTCCGTGACCCCATCGCGCGCCGACGGCAGCAGCACGTCAAGGATGCGCTCTTCGGCCTGATCCTCCGCCCGATGCCGCACCTTGCGCGTCGCCTGCTCGCGCGCCTGTTTGATCGCGGTCTCGATCAGATCGCGAATGATGGAATCGACGTCGCGCCCGACGTAGCCGACCTCGGTGAATTTGGTGGCCTCGATCTTGATGAACGGCGCATCGGCGAGCCGCGCGAGCCGGCGCGCAATTTCGGTTTTCCCCACGCCGGTCGGGCCTATCATCAGGATGTTTTTGGGCGTGATCTCCTGGCGCAGGGGTTCCGCCACCTGCTGCCGGCGCCAGCGGTTGCGCAACGCAATCGCCACGGCGCGCTTGGCGCCGTCCTGCCCGATGATGTGCTTGTCCAGCTCGTGGACGATTTCCTGGGGGGTCATTTGGGACATGGTATTGAAAGCGTGAAGGAGTGAAGGGGTGAAGGTGTGAAAGAGTGAAGGTGTGCAAGCCGGGCTTGCCGGCAGTTCTTGCTCATTCACTTATTCACTCACTCACCCATTCACTCAAGTATTTCAATCATATGCTGCTGGTTGGTGTAGATGCACAAGTCGCCCGCGATCGTCAGCGCTTTCTTGACGATTTCCTCCGGCGGCATGGGCGTGTTTTCAAGCAAGGCGCGCGCCGCGGCTTGCGCATAAGGCCCGCCGCTGCCGATGGCGACCAGCCCCAGCTCGGGTTCGAGCACGTCGCCGTTGCCGGAGATGATCAGCGAACTCTGCGCGTCGCACACGACGAGCATCGCCTCGAGCCGGCGCAGCATGCGGTCGGTGCGCCAGTCCTTGGCGAGCTCAACCGCCGAGCGCAACAGATTGCCCTGGTGCTTTTCAAGCTTCGCTTCGAAGCGCTCGAACAGCGTGAACGCGTCCGCCGTGCCGCCGGCAAATCCGGCGAGTATTTTGTCGGCATACAACCGCCGGACCTTGCGTGCGCTTGCTTTCAGCACGATGTTGCCCAGCGTGACCTGCCCGTCACCGCCAAGCGCCACGCGCGCGCCGCGCCGCGCTGAAAGGATGGTCGTGCCGTGGAACTGCTCCATGGTCATGCCCCGTAGTTGAGGAAGGCGTCGCGTTGTGCGGCACATGATAGCCGCGCCGGCCCCGCGTGTTCGATGCGGTACAACGGATTACACCCGAACCCTCATTATACTGTTCGCGAGATGGGCGTTCCCGGTCAACTCAATACCTCCCGTCAGCGCCGCGTCGCATTACACCACATGGTCCGGCGCCAGCACACAAGGGTTTGCGCCGCCCGTTTCAATCTGTATCGTGGTGTGGCCGATATGAAACGCGTGCTCGATGTGGTGAACGACCCTGGCAAAAAATTCGTCGCCGGGGTGACCGCCGGGCATGACCACGTGCGCGGTGAGCGCCGTTTCCGTGGTACTCATCGCCCAGATGTGCAAATCGTGCACTTCCACGACACCCGGCAGGTCCGCCAGATACCGGCGCACGTCTGCCGGATTCACGTTTTCCGGCGCGGCATGCAGCGCAAGTTTGGCGGAATCACGCAACAGCCCCCAGGTGCCGGCAAAAATGGTGGCGACTATCACCAGACTCACCGCCGGGTCGAGCCACTGCCAGCCGGTAAACAGGATGCCCGCGCCCGCGGCCGCGACGCCCAGCGACAGGCCTGCATCCGCCGCCATGTGCAGGTACGCGCCGCGAACGTTGAGGTCGGACTTGCGGTCGGCCATGAAGAGCCAGGCCGTGCCGCCGTTGATGATTACGCCGATGACGGCGACCCAGATCATGAGCCCTTCGTTCACTGCATCGGGACTGCCGAAACGCAGCAACGCTTCCCACGCGATGCCGCCGGTCACGACCAGCAGCAGCATCGCGTTGGCCAGCGCCGCCAGTATGGTTGAGCCGCGCAGCCCGTAAGTGAAGCGCGCCGATGGCGGCCGCCGGGCAAGCGCCGATGCGCCCCACGCCAGCACCAGCCCCACCACATCGCTGAAATTATGGGTGGCGTCCGCCACCAGGGCCAGCGAGTTGGCCATGACCCCGCAAACCACTTCGACGATGACGAACGCGGCATTCAGCGCGATGCCGATGGCAAATGCGCGGCCCAGCCGCGCGGATTGCGCGTGGTGATGATGCGCGTGATCGTGGGTATGGGAATGAGGGTGCATGTCAACGCGGCCGATTGCCGTTACGAGTTAAGGACGCTCAGATCAAGCTCGTCACACCGGCGTGTGACGGCCTGCCCTGGCAGGTATTAAGCCGGGGCCGGTGTCCAGGCGAGTGAGTGCGCTGAATTACGGCGTACGCCGGAATGACGGATTCCAAGCGTCTTTAACTCTATAGGTAAGCGCGCCGGCGCGCCACCGCAGAATCGTTTCCGCGCGTCAGCGCTCACCCGTGGCTGCGCGGGGCCCGCTGGCGAACACCAGCACCGCGAGTGCGGTCATCACCCACACGATTGCCGGGCCCGACGGCCAATCCGATACTGCGGACACGACCAGCCCGAGCGCGTAGCCGGCGGCACCCACCGCATAGCCGGCCGCGACGCGCCCGCGCGCGAATCGCCGCGTCGCCAGCGCGGGCACGATCAACGTCGTGAATACGAGGTAGAGCCCGACCAATTGCACCGACGCGGTCACCGCGCACGCGAACAACAGATAAAAAACCACCCGCCCGATGCGCTCTCCCCGCGCGAACCACACCAGCAGAATCACCGCGTAGATCACTGCGACAAACGGCAGGTGCGCGGGATTCACCCACAGCACCTGGCCGACGAGCAATTCCTTGAGATGTTCCGCGCCTTGCGGATTGCTGGCGAGCACGATCAGCGCGCCGCTGGCGGCGAGTATGAATACGACGCCGATCACCGCCTCCTGCACGTCCGGCCAGTGCTTTTCCGTCCAGGTCAGGAACAATGCGCCTGCCAGCGCCGCTGTCAGCGCTGAAATTTGCACTGCCCAGCCATGCGGCTCGAAGCCAAACCAGTCGGCGCAAATCACGCCCAGCCCCGCGATCTGCGCGATTGCGAGGTCGATGAACACGATGCCGCGGCTGAGCACCTGGATACCCAGCGGCACGTGCGTCGCGGTGACGAGCAGGCCCGCGACTAACGCCGGCCACAGGATGATCATGTCGATACCGGCGATATTCATTTCGCCACCACCAGCAAACGCGCAAGCGTATCGTCGAACAGGCCGAACAGGTCTTTCGCCTTGTCGGTGCCGCCGACGGTGAACGGCAGCATGACCGCCGGAATTCTGGCCTGCCCCGACAACCACTCGCCGGCGCTCGGCTC
>JAYWDM010000355.1:0-4575 GCA_043779885.1 Betaproteobacteria bacterium
CGAGCTGCGCCTGAAACACGGACTTCGGCGTGCGTATGACGTTCACTTTGTGCTTTTCCTTCAGCACCTGCAGATCGCGCGAGTAGTTGTCCATCGCCGTCCAGTAGTTGGATTGCGACGCCGCCTCGACGCTGTACTGCCAGACGGCCTGGAGGTCCTTGGGCATCGCGTCCCACTTTTTCCTGTTGAGCACGATTTCAAAGAATTCCATCGCCTGATGGAAGCTCCCCATCTCGTAGTTCTTGATCACGTCCTGGGCGCCGAAGCGCATATCCGAGGTCGGGTTGTTGAACTCGAACGCATCGATGACGCCGCGTTCCAGCGCCGGAATGATTTCGCCGCCCGGCAGCTGCGTCACTTTCGCCCCCATCTCCTGAAAGAGGTCCGCCGCGAGACCCACGGTCCGGTATTTGAGGCCCTTCAACTGTTTGGCATCCGTGATCGGCGCCTTGAACCAGCCAAGCGGCTGCGTCGGCATCGGCATCGCGAAGAATCCGACGTAGTTGAGTTCGAGTTTCTTGAGCAGTTCGTTGTACAGCGCGAGACCGCCGCCGCGGTAAATCCACGCCAGCGTCTGGTTCGCGTCGCAGCCGTTGATCGGGCCCGAGCCGAACAGCGACGCGACTTTGGATTTGCCGTACCAGTACACCGGAACGGTATGGCCCGCGTCGAGCACGCCCTTGCTCACCGCGTCGGTCACCTCAAAGGGCTTCACCACCGCGCCGCCGACCAGGTAGTCGACCTTCAGGCGTCCGCCCGACATTTCGTTGACGCGTTTGACGAACTCCATCGCCATCTCGTTGAAGATGTCCGTGGCGCTCCACGCGCCCTGCATCTTGATCACGATGGATTCGGGTTTGACCGCGACCGCAGGAGCGGCAGGCGTCGCCGGCTTGGGCGCCTCCGGCTGGCCGCACGCGGCAAGGGCCGCGACGCCGGCGACTGCTGCAGCGCCACCGAGGAACTTGCGGCGCGTCGATACGTCAGGCACGGCCTGCGTATTTTTGTTGGAATCTTCTGTGCTCATGAGTGACCTCCTGTTTGATGGGAAATTTAGGGTCGGACAATCGCGTTACACAATATTTCTTGTTATAGGTGCTCTATACAAAGCCAATCCGCGCGATGGGAAAAGCATCGTATACCCACCATGGGGCAAAATCAAGCAAGAAGGGATGGGGATAATGCCGTCCCGAACGGGCCGCGCCGGGCTGGAATTACTTGAGTTCGACGATGGCGTCCACCTCAATCGCCGCGCCCGCCGGCAGCGCGGCGACGCTGACCGCCGCGCGCGCATGGCGGCCCGCATCACCGAACACCGCGACCATCAGATCGGATGCGCCATTCACGCACTTCGGCGCGTCGGTGAAGTCGGGCGTCGAATTGACGAAGCCGCCGAGCCGCAGCACGCGCGCCACGCGGTCGAGGTCGCCGCCGCACGCCGCCATCAGCTGCGCGAGTATGTTCAACCCGCATTGGCGCCCCGCCGCATAACCTTCGTCGAGGGACACGCCCGCGCCGAGTTTGCCGACGCAGGTCAGCTTGCCGTCCTGAAACGGCAACTGGCCCGAAATGTAAACGGTTTTGCCGCTTACGGTATAACCCACGTAGTTTGCGACCGGCGCAGCCGCGGCGGGAATGGCGAGGCCTAGTTCGGCCAGCCTGGAAGCGGTCTGGGACATGGATCGGTTGCTCCTGAGAATAAAGGATTGCATGACATTATCGTTCACCGCGGGCAGTTGGGGAATAGACGCTCACGTCAGCACCAGGCGCTACAGGTAGTAAAGCAGCAGGTAGACGAGCAGCAGCATGACCGCCCACAACGCCATGCTGCCGGTTGGCCGCGTGCGGGCGAGCACTCCCTGCGGTCCATGGTGGAATCGCACAGCCGCCACGACGTGCGACGCCCCCGCGTTGGCCGCCCTCGCGCCCAGCGCCAGCGCGGCGCTGCACATCCGTGTCAGCGCCGCGGCGACGGCCGGTCCCAGCCGCCGGTAGGTCCAGTCAAAATCGATATTGATCGACTTCAATTCCGGCGGATAGATGCCGGTGCGCATCAATACCGCAAACGCCAGCGCCGAGAACACGAGCAACTGCAACTGGTCGATCACATGGGCCGCGGTATACGGCGCATAACTCACGGCGTAGGGCAGGATCGAATAGAGCACGCCGGGAAACACGCCGATGCCGACGCATAACAGCGCGGCCAGCCCCATCGCCATCAGCATGTTGAGCGGCGCCTCGCGGCAGCGTATGCCCGCATCGTGCGCGAAGAATGCAAAATACGGAATCTTGATGCCGGCGTGGTGAAACACCCCGGCCGAAGCGAACAGCAACACCAGCCAGACCGCCGTGTGCCCCTCTTCGGCAACCGCGGTCATCACCATCGACTTGGTGACGAAAGCGCTGAACAGCGGAAACGCCGAAATCGACGCCGCGCCGACGATGCAGAAGCCGGTCGTCCATGGCATCGATTTGTAGAGGCCGCCGAGTTCGCTGCCCTTGACCGTGCCGGCACGCAGCAGGACCGCGCCCATCGCCATGAACAACAGCGCCTTGAACAGTATGTCCGCGAACGCGTGCGCAACGGCGCCGTTGAGCGCCAGTTCGCTGCCGATGCCGATGCCGACCACCATGAATCCCAACTGGTTATTCATGCTATAGGCGAGGACCCGCCGCAGGTCGTTTTCGATCACGGCGTAGAAAATCGGAAATGCGGCCATCAGCGCGCCGACCCAGATCAGCATCTCCGTGCCCGGAAATCCGCGCGCCAGCGCATAGATGCCGAGCTTGGTGGTAAACGCGGACAACATCACGGTACCGGTCGCGGTGGCCTCAGGGTAAGCATCCTGCAGCCAGTTGTGCAGCAACGGAAACGCGCATTTGATGCCGAAAGCGGCCAGAATCAGATAGCTGCCCGCCGTCTCGAGGCCGAGCTTGCCGAAATGCAGCGAGCCGCCCTGGTTCAGATGCAGCACGGCCCCGGCCAGCAGCAGCATGCCCGACGCGAGCTGGACAATCACATAACGCATCCCGGCGCGATAAGCGCGCTCAGTGCGACGCGCCCAGATAAGCAGCACCGATGACACGGCAGTCAGCTCCCAGTAAATGAACAGCGTCAGCATATCGCCGGCAAAGACGGCGCCCAGAGCGCTGCCCGCATAGACCAGGCCGGCCACGTGCTGCACGGTGTCCTCGACATGCAGTGCATAAATTGCATTGAGAAATGCGGCGATCAGGAAGATATAACCGAACAGCAGGCTCAGCCGGTCGACACGCATCAGTATCAGCGTCTGCCCGAGCAGTTGCACCTGGCCGTGCTCCCCGTGCGCGAGACCCGACACGATCGCCAGCGTTGCGATCGGCAGCAGCAGCACATAGGCCGCCCGCAGGCGGCCGCGCAGCAGCGGCACCAGCGCGGCGCCGAATATCAGAAGCAGCGCGACCGGAAAATCAGCGCTCATAGTAATCCTCGCGCCGCATCAGAATCCGGCGCAGCGCCTTGGCGGTGACCACCAGCGTCACGCACGCGACAAAACCGAATACCCCGTAAAAGCCGAACCAGCCCGCAAATCCGAACTCCTCATGCTTGTGCATGAACAGGTCCGCGACTATCAGGGCGATGCCGATCACCCACAGCCCCCGGTAGAGCGTGGTCACGTTCTCGCTGCGGTCCAGCCAGTATTTTCTGTGTTCGGACATGATCGGCTCCTGCGTGATTGCGCGATACCTGTTGAGCATTGCGTAAACGAGTGACAACTCATTACGCCTGAAAATCTCCCGACTCCCTCCGGGAGAATGACCGGGGATGAGGGACTGAGCGTCAGGCATTCATGTAAAGCTCAGTAATGCGCGTCCGCCAGTTGTCTTGCCAGCTGAAGCGGCAGCTCGGAAAAAAAGAACAGGGCGATCGTCGCACCCGCGGTCAGGGTCAGCGCAACCACCATCTGCCAGGGCGCTTCGCCGTGCGCCGCCGCGGCCGCGGCCGGCGCGCGGAAAAAAGCCGCGTGAACGATCGGCAGAAAGTACGCGGCATTGAGCAGGGTGCTCGCACCCAGTACCGCAATGGCAGCGAGGTGGCCGCTGTCGATGGCGCCGGCAAAAATGAACCACTTGCTGACAAAGCCCGCCGCCGGCGGCACGCCGATCAGCGACAGCGCACCGATGGTGAACGCGCCCATCGTCCACGGCATGCGCCGGCCGATGCCGGCGAGTTCGCTGACCTCGGTCTTGTGTGCCGCAGTGTAGATTGCGCCGGCGGCGAAGAACAGCGTGATCTTGCCCACCGCGTGGGTCACGATATGCAGCGCCGCACCGATCACCGACAATGGCGTGAGCAGCGCCGCCGCCAGCACCACGTACGAAAGCTGGCTCACCGTCGAATAAGCAAGCCGGCGCTTGAGGTTGTCCGCACGCAGCGCGACGATGGACGCGGCGATGATCGTAAAGCCGGCGATCATTGGCAGCCACTGCACGCTCGCCAACCCGGCGATCTCCTGCACGCCGAATACGTAGACCACGACCTTGACCACCGTGAATACGCCGGCTTTGACGACCGCGACCGCGTGCAGCAGCGCC